>CANQBX010000073.1 GCA_947589095.1 uncultured Lachnospiraceae bacterium | reverse complement strand
ACGATATGGAGCGCCTGCTCCACGGTCTGGCGGGACTTTACGCCCTTCACGTTCACCACGGCGCCGATGCCGCAGTTATCGTGCTCGAACCGGGGATCGTAGAGTCCCGGCAGCTTCTCCTCTCGCACACTCATTTTCCATCTTCCTCCTCATATGATCTTACTGCCCTGTCTTGCAGGATACTTTGCCTCCCAAATATTTTGATTTCATGAGACGCAATTCCCCGTGAAATAAAAAATGCCGCCTGTGCTTTCCGGAGAAACTTCTCCCGCACAAACAGCCCTCTTTGGCTTCACTCTCAGATATTCCGTTCATCCGCCAATGATAATACTACGATTTTCGCGATTTGTAAAGACTTATTTTAATTATAATTGTCAGATAATTTGATAACTCTGTTCTACTAAAATTATATATCAGTTTATTTCTGTTTATATCTTCAAATTATCTCTTCATATGCACAATATCTCGAGAAATACATTGCCGAATGGTAAATAGCGAGCCGACGGTGCATCGCCGAATCGATCCGCGAGACAGAAAGCTGCAGCAAAAACCGCTGCAGGAATTGAATCTCCCCACAGCGGTCTGTCTTTTGTTTATTCTTTTGTCTGCGGATTTCTTTCCGATACGCTTTTACCCAACAAATCCATATGTACCGCCGCAACGTTCCAAACTACATCTCGCCCAGCCCGCTCTCAATCGCCTTCGAAAGGGCTTCCAGCGCCTCTTCCTCGTCAGGGCCGTTACAGACCACATTGATCTTCGCCCCGCATTTGATGCCGGCGGCCATCACGTTCAGAACGCTCTTGGCAATGATGCGCTTATCGCCGCTCTCCAGGATAATCTCTGATTTGAATCTCATAGCCGTCTGGGACAGCACCCCGGCCGGACGAAGATGAAGTCCGGAAGGATTTACTACGGTTAATGTCCTGCTGATCATAGTTTCTGTCTCCTTTATTGATATTCATATCATTTATCAGCCGCGTACCGAGAATACGCAGCCGCAATAATTCTGCCTGTAAAGCCCATACTCCTCCGAAAGCCGGATCGATCGCTTATAACCGTCCCGCTTCTTGAAATCGGAGCTCAGGTAGGCAATTCCGTAATCACGGCCCAGCTGCTCTCCGATCGCATTCAGAGTATCCGCGTTCTTTAACGGGCTGATCGTAAGCGATGTTGTAAAATAATCGTATCCGCCCGCTTTTGCCTGCCGGGCCGCTTCCCCAAGCCGCAGCCGGAAACACTGCCGGCAGCGCGCGCCTCCCTCCGGCTCATTCTCAAGCCCCTTTACCGCCTCGAAAAAGCGCTCCGGATCGTATGTCCCCTCCAGCAGGCGGACAGGGTTGTGAAACGGCATCTCGCCGATCAGCCGCCGCTCCTCCGCAATGCGCGTTTCATACTCCTGCGGCGGATAGATATTCGGATTATAGAAGAAAACCGTTATCTCAAAATACGCGGAGAGATACTCCAGCACATAGCTGCTGCATGGAGCGCAGCAGGCGTGCAGCAGAAGCTTGGGCGGCGCACCTCCCGATTCCGGACCGCCGCCGATCGTATCCAGGATACGGTCAAGCTCCTTCTGGTAATTACGTTTATTCATGCAAAGCCTCCCGCCGGCCCGGCTTCCGTGCAGGCACGGCACCGGCTCCCCGCCGATATCCGCGCTGCCCGTTACTCACAGGAAGTCCCTGATCCTCTTGCTTCTCACCGGATTGCGAAGCTTTCGAAGCGCCTTCGCCTCGATCTGGCGGATACGCTCGCGGGTGACGTTAAACTCCTTGCCGACCTCCTCAAGCGTTCTCGGGTGACCGTCCTCCAGGCCGAAGCGCAGCACGATCACCTGGCGCTCCCTCTCCTTCAGATCGCCCAGAAGCGCGTCAATGTGTTCCCGCAGCATCACGGATTCCACATTGCCCTCCGGCGTCAGGACGTTGGTATCCGCCACAAAATCACCCAGATTGGAGTCGTCCTCCTCGCCGATCGGCGTCTCCAGGGAGGCAGGCTCCCTTGCGATCTGCATGATCTCCATGACCTTATCTTCCGACATCTCAAGCGCCTCGGAAAGCTCGGAAACCGACGGTTCATAACCCAGCTCCAGCGTCAGCTTCCGCTGCATCTTGGACATCTTATTGATCGTCTCTACCATGTGGACAGGTACGCGGATCGTCCTGGCCTGATCGGCCAGGGCTCTGGTCACCGACTGACGAATCCACCAGGTCGCGTATGTACTTAGCTTATATCCCTTTGTGTAATCGAACTTCTCGACGCCCTTAATCAGGCCCAGGTTTCCTTCCTGCACCAGATCAAGAAAACTCATGCCTCTGCCTGTATACCGCTTGGCAATGCTGACTACAAGCCGCAGATTCGCCTCGATCAGACGGTCCTTGGCGGACTCGTCGCCCTCCGCCTTGCGCATGGCAAGCTCCATCTCTTCATCGGCGGTCAGAAGCGGCACCGTACCGATCTCCTTCAGATACATACGAACCGGGTCTTCCGTTCCGATTCCTTCCAGAAGGTCGATTGCGTCCAGATCGATATCCTCCTCCTCATCGTCCTTGAGGAACCGGTCGTCGTCATCGTCGTCCGCCAGAAGCATCTCCACCTCGGCGATCATGTTCTCATCCGCTTCCTGGAGGACATCGATCTCATTGGCCTCCATATAGGCGTAGATCTGCTCCATCTGTTCCGTGGTCAGATCGTCGCCCATGAAAGCGTTATTGATCTCGGTCATGCCGATGGAATTGCTCTTCGCTTTCCCCTGCTCTACCAGTTTGCCAAGCTTCTCCAGAAAAATAGTTTTGTCCACAAATTACATCCTTTCGCTTATGTCATCAACTTATCATTATATAATATCAAAATTCATTTTTCAACTTTTTTTTACATTCCCTGCCAGAATTTCGATTCTTTTCGTCAGATTCTCAATCTCCACCTCCCGTTCGGCACCGCCGAATTCGCCGTCCAGCACCCAGTCCACAGGCTCGCTGCAGGTAACGCGCAGCTTCGACGCGAGAAACCGGTGGACATACTCATTGTATTCCTCCTTAGTGATCATTGATGACAAAATATTGGTCAGCTCCATAGCCGTCGTGGGAGTCCGGATCAGCAGCACCTCGAACAGTCCGTCGTCCAGGGCCACATTGCGGGCCACCAGCCCCTTAAATCCGCCGACGCTGGTTGTGTTGGTCACCATGCCGAAGATAAAATCCTCCTCCATGGAGAACTCATCCGACTCCACCTTCATGTGGTAGGACTTGATATTCGCCAGGCTCTTCATACCCTCGATCATATACGCCTGATGCCCCAGCAGGTTCTTCTTCTCCTGAGGGGTCATATAGGATACCTCCGTAAACGCCCCGAAACCCGCCACGTATACGAAATTCCGCCTTCCGCAGAACTGTCCGATATCGACGGGGATCGGCGTTCCCTCGACCACATTCCGGGCCGCGTCCAGCGCCCTTTTGGGGATGCCGAGACTGGACGCGAAATCATTGGTGGAGCCGGCCGGAATATAGCCAAGCCTGGGCGGATGCTCAAGCCGCATCATCCCGGAGATCGTCTCGCTTAATGTGCCGTCGCCGCCGCTGCAGACCAGAAGATCCACATCGCCGCCGCGGGCCGCCGCGGTCTCCATGGCGTCAAGTCTGGACCGGGTCACATGAACCTCCACCTGCCAGCCGCCCCTGTTCAGCGTATCCACGATTCCGAGAAGGTTATCCTTCGCCTTTGCCTTGCCGGCGGTCGGATTAACGATCAGCAGAAGCTTTCCCATAATATGGTTCCTCCCACTTTAAGATTTTCCATTTATAAATTTTATATACCTGTCAAATGCGCTGGGAAGCGCGTATTTTTTAGAAATCTCCCGGCGCGGTACCGCGAGAAAACAGGCAGGGATACGGTCCGCCTCCAGCCGGTAGCCCGTCATGTGCCATTCGACATGGCTGAAAATATGTACGGCGTCCGGTGCGGAGGCAGCGGACCGTATATTCTCACCTTCCGAACAAAACAATGCCTCCGCGGCTGCCAAGGCCTCCTCCTGCGAGTATTTTCCTTCCAGCCCCGGAAACTCATACATCGACGCCAGAAGTCCTTTCTCCGGCCGTTTCCGCAGCGCGATCCGATCCCCCGCTTCGATCAGCAGGATCGTACGTTCCTCGATCCGCCGCGGTTTCTTCGGCGCCTTAAACGGGATCTCCCCGGTCAGTCCGTTCCTCGCCGCCAGACACAGAGACCGCAGGGGGCACTCCCCGCAGCGGGGTTCTCCGCCCGGTATACAGAGCAGGGCTCCGATCTCGATCAGTCCCTGGTTAAACGCGCCGCAGTCCTCCTTCGGCATGACCGCGGACAGATCCGACTCAAAACGCCGCTTCACCGCCTGTCCGGAGATATCGTCCCTGCACGCCAGGAGCCTTGCAAGAACCCGCAGGACATTCCCGTCTACGGCCGGCTCCGGCTTCCCGTAGGCAATGGACGCGATGGCCCCCGCCGTATAATTCCCGATGCCGGGCAGGGAAAGCAGTTCCTCCTTCGTATCCGGCAGACGGCCGCCGTATTCATTTACAAGGATCCCCGCCGCCTTTTTAAGGTTCTTCGCCCGGCTGTAATATCCCAGACCCTCCCACAGCTTCAGGAGCCTGTCGTCCGGAACCGCCGCAAGCGCCTCCGCATCCGGAAGCGCCTCCACAAATCTCGCGAAATACGGTTTCACCGCTTCCACCCTGGTCTGCTGGAGCATGATCTCCGAGATCCAGACGCGGTACGGCGACGGTTCTTCCCTCCACGGAAGAATCCTGGCATGTTTGCGGTACCAGTCCAGGAGCGGACCCTGTATGGCCGTCAGGCGGCTCGTCCGGTCAAGCGGATGCTCCTCCGACTCCAGCACCTGCAGCTTATGATACAGATTTTCAGACATAGCCGTAGATTCCTCTGACAGACACCTCTCCGGATATAACTCTCTCAACGTTCCCGTCCTCCCCGCGGACAAGCAGGCAGCCGTTCCGGTCAATTCCCTCGCAGATGCCTCTGCGCTCTCTCTGCGGCTCCATGACGACCACCTCACGGCCCAGATTCACAAGCCGTTTCATGTACTCATCCCGAAGCTCCTCCAGACTGACCGTCGCCATATAGGTCATATAATAGGATTCCATCCTTTTTATAACGGCAGTCACAATATCGCTGCGCCGGAAAAACGTTCCGCTTTCCAGATAGATCGACGTGGCGGTCTTTTGGATCTCCTCCGGGAACTCCGTCATGTTCACATTGATCCCGATGCCAATCACCACGTAATGAGTCTCCTGGGCCTCCGCGGAAAGCTCCGTCAGGATCCCAACGACCTTTTTCCCGGAGATCACAATATCATTCGGCCACTTGATGCGGGTCTTCAGCCCTGTAACGTCCTCGATCCCGGCCGCTGCCGCCATGGCGGCCACCAGTGTCAGAATCGGCGTTACGGACGGACGGATCTGCGGACGCAGCACCAGGCTGAACCACAGGCCCTCCCCGGGCGGCGAGATCCAGCTTCTGCCCCGCCGGCCTTTACCGGACGTCTGGCTCTCCGCAATGACCAGCGTACCCTCCGGCGCCCCCTTTTCAGCCAGGATCTTAGCCTGAATATTCGTGGAATCGGTCTCATCGAAGCAATACACCGGACTGCCGAGCCGGCAGCCGGCCAGACGGTCGCTGCATTCCGTCTCCGTCAGAACATCCGCGATCCCCAGAAGGCGGTACCCTCTGTTGCGTACCGCTTCGATCTGGTATCCTTCGTCCCGGAGCCGTCGGATCGCCTTCCACACCGCCGTTCTGGACACGCCGAGATCCTCGCAAAGCTGCTGCCCCGATACGTAGCCGTTATTCTCTTTCAGTTTTCTGATAATCTCCGATTTCACCCACTACCTCCAGATACTGATCGCGCTCACCACAGCCACAGCGATCAGAAGTACCGCCAGCAGAAGCTGGGCCGCGGCCGCGGCTTTCTTCGCGGAAGACCGGCCGCTTATCCGGAATTTATAGATCCCGTTAAAAACATTCAGCGCAGCCGCCAGCGCGAATATCACCGGCAGCAGGATCTGGTTCCCCTCCGGATTCAGGAATGTAATAACTGCCAGAAGCACGACCAGGACCCCGATCACGATATGGACCGCGTCCATGATCAGCGGCGCGTTGCGCCGTCCCTTCTTCCTTTCCTGTCCGTACATAGACTACACTCCCAATGTGGCGGCCATGACCGCCTTGATCGTATGCATCCGGTTCTCCGCTTCGTCAAATACCTTCGAACAGGGGGATTCGAAAACCTCGTCGGTAACCTCCATCTCGGAGATGCCGAATCTCTCGCCCATCTCCCGGCCGATCCTCGTCTTCAGATCATGGAACGATGGCAGGCAGTGAAGGAAGATCGCCTCCCCGCCGGCGTTCTTCATAACGGCCGCCGTCACTCTGTAGGGAGTCAGATCATGGATCCTCTCCTCCCAGACCTCATCCGGCTCTCCCATGGACACCCACACGTCCGTATAGACCACATCGGCCCCTTTCGTTCCGGCCATCACATCGTCGGTCAGCGTAATCGTCGAACCGGACGCGGCCGCATACTCCCGGCACTGCTTCACCAGCTCCCCGGCGGGGAAATATTTCTCAGGAGCGCAGGCCACGAAATCAAGCCCCATCTTGGAGCAGGCGATCATCAGGGAATTGCCCATATTATAGCGGGCGTCGCCCATATAGACCAGCCGGATCCCCTTCAGGCGGCCGAAATGCTCCCGGATCGTCAGCAGGTCCGCCAGCATCTGGGTCGGATGGTATTCATTCGTCAGTCCGTTCCAGACCGGTACGCCGGCATGCCGCGCCAGCTCCTCCACGATCTCCTGTCCGTAACCCCGGTACTCGATCCCCTCATAGATCCGTCCGAGGACCCGGGCCGTATCGGCGATGCTCTCCTTCTTGCCGATCTGCGAGCTGACCGGATCCAGATACGTGGTTCCCATTCCCAGATCGTGGGCGGCCACCTCAAACGAGCAGCGTGTCCTCGTACTGGTCTTCTCAAAGATCAGCGCCACATTCTTTCCTCTGTGTATGTCGACCGGTATACCCTTTTTCTTCTTGTCCTTAAGCTCCGCCGCCAGATCCAGAAGATAGGTGATCTCCTCCGGTGTGTAATCCTTAAGCGTCAGAAAATTCCTTCCCTTTAAATCCATGCGTTCCTCTCCTCCTGATCGTTCTTTTGCCGGAAAATACGCAGCGCCGTTTCCTGTTTCGCCTGCCTGCGTCCTTTTATATACCGGCGTAACAACATCGGCTCCCCGAAAGGGGAGCCGGATACTCACAATTTTGCGTCTCCGTCCCGCCAACCAGCTGAGTGACTGGCCGGGAACCAAAAGAATCGTCTTCTACTCTTCCTTCGCTACCTCTGCCACCGATCTCACCAGGCCCGCAAGCCCCTGTATCTCGGAGGGAATGATGATCTTCGTCGCCTTCCCGTCCGCCGCCTTGGCAAATGCTTCCAGGCTCTTAAGCTGAAGTACGGCGTCGTCCGCTCCCGCTTCCTTGATAAAACGGATACCGTCCGCTGTCGCCTGCTGTATCTTAATGATCGCCTCCGCCTGGCCTTCCGCCTCGCGGATCCTCTTCTCCTTCTCCGCCTCGGCGCGAAGGATCGCGGACTCCTTATCCGCCTCTGCGTCCAGGATCGCGGACTGCTTCTTGCCTTCCGCCACAAGGATCGTGGACCGCTTCTCGCCTTCCGCACGGAGGATGGATTCACGGCGCTCACGCTCCGCCTTCATCTGCTTCTCCATGGCGTCCTGGATCGCCGCCGGCGGGATGATATTCTTAAGCTCTACCCGGTTCACCTTGATACCCCAGGGATCCGTGGCCACATCCAGCGCCGAGCGCATCTTCGTATTGATGGTCTCCCTGGAGGTCAGGGTCTGATCCAGTTCCAGATCGCCGATGATGTTCCTGAGCGTCGTCGCCGTCAGGTTCTCGATCGCCATGATCGGATTCTCCACGCCGTAGGTATAAAGCTTGGGATCCGTGATCTGAAAGAAAACGACCGTATCGATCTTCATCGTAACATTGTCCTTCGTGATCACAGGCTGCGGCGGGAAATCCACCACCTGCTCCTTAAGGATCACCCTCTTGGCAACGCGGTCGATGAACGGCATCTTTATATGAAGACCCACCGACCAGGTCGCCAGATAGGCTCCCAGGCGCTCCACGATCACCGCGTTGGCCTGCGGCACGATCTTGACGCAGGACGCCAGCACCAGCAAAATAATAACCAGTAAAACTAATACACCGATCAACGCTACCATACTACATTACCTCCTGTTCCTGTCTGACGATCAGCTTCACTCCTCTGATCCCCTGAATCACTACCATCGTTCCCTCCGGATAAATATCCTTGTCCTCACTGGCGCGGGCGGTCCACTCCTGGCCGCCTACCATGGCCCTGCCGGTCTCCAGCTCGTTATTGATCTCCTGGATCACCCTGGCCGTGCGCCCGATCAGACCCTCCACATTGGTCCGCGTCGTCCTTTTATTCAGGTACTTCGCCGCCCATGGTCTTGTAAAAAAGAGCAGCAGGAACGACACGATCACGAATACCGTAAGCTGCATCTCCAGGCCGGCCCCGAAAAGGGACAGTATAAACGCCACCAGCGCCCCTCCGGCGAACCAAATGGTCGTCAGCGCAAGCGTCGCCAGCTCGATCCCGATCAGGACGACAAAGAAAATGAGCCAGTAAATGGATACCAATTCCGATTCCCCCTGTCCTATAATATGGACGATACCGCCGTTCTCATACTCCGGCGCGGCAGATCCTGCCGCAAACGTCTTCGCCGTCTTCCCGTCCTCTGCGATTCGGCAAAAATCGCCCTTATTATATTATAAAAGTATTTTCATCCGAATTCAACCTATTTCTTAAAATTCCAGATGGAAATGAACCGCTTCCGCACCATTTCCGACAGCCTGTAAGAAGCGGCGGATAAACACAGCCGGCCTGGTTACCGCGTTTCCCGGCCGGACCGGCGGCGCTGCCTTGCGGCCTCGTACATCAGTACCGACGCCGCCACCGCCGCGTTCAGGGATTCTACCCGCCCAAGCATCGGGATGCGGACGCGCACATCCGCCATTGCCGCCGCCCGGCGGCTCAGACCCGCGGCTTCGTTGCCGATCAGGAAGCCGACCGGGCCGGTATAATCCTCCGTATCGTACTCCACGCTTCCCTGCAGATGAGCGGCGGCCAGACGGATACCCGCCTTTCCCGCCTCCGCAAGCACCGCCGGAAGATCGTCCGTCCGGTAAAAGGGGACCCGGAAAACGGACCCCATCGTGGACCGGATCACCTTCGGGCTGTAGATATCCACGGTGCCGCTGTCCATCACGATACCGGTGATCCCCGCGCCTTCCCCGGCACGCAGGATCGTTCCCAGATTGCCCGGATCCTGAATCGTCTCCAGAAACATAAGCTGCGCCGGTCCCGGCGCGGACAGAATATCCGAAAGCCTGTACGGGTACTGCTTAACGATCGCCAGCACACCCTGGGGAGTCTGGGTATCGGACATGACCCTAAGCACCTCTTCCGTAACTGTATCAATGAGGCCGGCTCCATCCGGCAGGCCCGCGGATCCATTCTCGTTAAGGAACCTCTCCGTGGCATAGACATGAACCAGCCGTTCCTTCGGGATCTCGGCAAACATCCGCGGCCCCTCCACTACGAAAACGCCCTCCTCGTTCCGATACCTGGAGCGTTTCGTCAGGGCCGCCACCTCTTTCACACGCTTATTGGCCGTACTCGCGATCATCATAGCGAATCGATCTCCTCCATCCAGACACGGCTTACCGCGTCGCTCGGCATCCGCAGGTCTCCTCTCGGCGACAGCGCCACGCTTCCCACCTTCGGACCGTCCGGCAGGCAGGAGCGTTTGAACTGCTGGGAGAAGAATCTCCGGTAGAACGTCTGAAGCCATTTTTTGATCACTTCAGGCTCATAGGCCGTCCCCGTTCCGCCGCAGCCGCCTTCCGCCGCAGCCCCGCCGACAAACGCCTTAAGAGCCATCCGGTAAATCCGCGCCGGCCCATAGCCGAACCGCAGCATATGGTACAGGAAGAAATCATGCAGCTCGTAGGGTCCTACCAGATCTTCCGTCTTCTGGGAGATCTTCCCGCCCTTCTCAGGAGGCAGGAGCTCCGGGCTTACCGGCGTGTCCAGCACATCCAGCAGAACGGCGCTTAATTCCTTCTCCCCGCAGGTATCCGCGTAATACCGCACCAGATGGCGCACCAGCGTCTTGGGCACCGACGCGTTGACCCCATACATGGACATATGGTCTCCGTTATAGGTAGCCCACCCCAGCGCCAGCTCCGACATATCCCCGGTTCCGACGACCATGCCGCCTTCCTGGTTGGCCACATCCATAAGAATCTGGGTCCGTTCCCGGGCCTGGCTGTTCTCATAGGTCACGTCGTGGCTGTCCGGGTCGTGTCCGATATCCTTAAAATGCTGCGTCACCGCCGCGCGTATATCGATCTCCCGAAGCGCCGCTCCCAGCTTCTTCGCCATAACGCAGGCATTATGGTATGTCCGGTCCGTTGTGCCGAAGCACGGCATCGTAACCGCAAGGATCCTCTTACGGTCAAGTCCCAGCAGGTCGAAAGCCCGGGCCGTCACCAGAAGGGCCAGCGTAGAATCCAGGCCGCCGGAGATTCCCAGCACCGCACATTTCGCACCGGTGTGCTCCAGACGCTTCTTTAATCCCAGGGACTGGATATTCAGTATCTCCTCGCAGCGCTTATTCCGCTCGGCCGCGTCGTGGGGGACGAAGGGCGCCGGATCGATAAAGCGGCGAATCTCAAGCCGCTCCGGCTTAAGATGGAACGGCACGGCCAGATAATCGCCGGCGCCGGTCAGGCTCCCCGGATACGTATTCATCCTCCGCCGCTCGCTCCTAAGCCTCCACAGATCCAGGTCCGCGTAAGTGATCCCCGCGGAAAACCGCTTTGCCTCGGCAAGCACGGTTCCGTTCTCGGCAATCATATTATGACCGCCGAATACCAGATCCTGGGAGGATTCCCCTTCCCCGGCGCTGGCATAGACATAGCCGCAGACCAGCCGGCCGGACTGACCGCTCACAAGCGACCTGCGGTAATCGTCCTTCCCGACGGTCTCCACGCTGGCGGAACAATTGACCACCACCGTGGCCCCGGCCAGCGCGTGGCCGATGCTGGGCGGACGGACGACCCAGAGATCCTCGCAGACCTCGGCAGCGACCTTAAGCTCCAAAATCTCGCCGCATATAAACAGGAGGCGGGATCCCATGGGGATCCTCTCTCCCATGAAATCCACACAGACCGGAAGCTCATTTCCTCGGGCAAAATATCTGCCCTCATAATACTCCGAATAATTGGGGATATACAGCTTGGGCACAAGTCCCAGCACCTTTCCTCCGCTTATGGCCGCCGCCACATTATAAAGACGTCCCCCCATCTCCCAGGGAAGCCCGACAAAGGCCAGCAGGTCCAGCTCTTTCGTGGCCTCCGCCAGCATCGCCAGCGTCTTCTTCGCCTCGGCCAGGAGCCTGTCCTGCAGAAACAGGTCATTGCAGGTATAGGCCGTGATGCAAAGCTCCGGAAACACGATCAGCTTCGCTTTATTCTCTGCGCCCTCGCGCATCAGCTCCAGAATCCTCTCCCCATTATATATAGGATCCGCCACGCGGATCTTCGGCGTCGCCGCCGCGACGCGGATATAGCCCTGATCCATGGTATGTTCCTTTCCGTCCTTCCGTAATATTCACAGGATCCCGCGAAACGCGGATTTCCGCCGGAAACCGGCGGCTTCTTCCTGTGGATAGTATACACCGTTTCCCCGTAAAATGGAAGTTTGACTTTTCGATTCCTTTCGTGTAAAATACAAACAGCAAACACATAAGAATGAGGCAAAACACCATGATGAAGATCTCGACCAAGGGCCAGTACGCCCTTCGTATGATGGTAGAATTCGCACTGCATCCCAATGAATGCACCACGCTCAGCCAGGTTGCGGCCAGACACGATCTGTCGGACAAATATCTGGAGCAGATCGTGGCCGTACTGGTGCGGGCCGGTTTTGTCACCAGCGTCCGCGGCGCCAAAGGCGGCTACCGGCTGACAAAGGATCCGTCCGAATACACAGCGGGCATGATCCTGCGGCTGATGGAAGGGGATCTGGCGCCGGTCGCATGCCTAAGCGGCGATACGGAACCGCAGTGCAGCCACTGGGACACCTGCTCCACCCTGTCGCTCTGGAAGCAGATCGACGACGCGATCAGCCGGGTCGTGGATCATGTAACGCTGGCTGACCTTGTGAAGGAGCAGCTTGAAAAGCCGGGATATACGCCTCAGTAAGGAAGCGTATTCCCGGCTTTTATATCGTTCCGCTCATTCCTCCGGCTCCCGGAGCCGTTCCTCCAGCTTCTCCGGTATCTCCGCCAGATCGAACACCGCCAGATTCGGATTGTCCGTCTCCGCGTCGGCAAATGCCTTCCGCACCTTCCGAATGTATGGATCCTCGGATGTCACCGGGATCACGATCCCTACCGCCGTCGGCTCCGTAATATCGGTCAGGCAGTCGTAAAGGGCGTCCAGATTATGCCCGTAATATTCCGGAAATTCCATCTTCGCCGCGATATATTCATGAATCTCTCTTCTCGTAGGCGCGGCCGCGGATAAGGGGCCTCCGAAGTCAAGCGTGATCTTCTTCATTCCACCGGTCCCTCCCCGTCATACAAAAGTTCAAAATTCTCATAATGATCCTCCGAATAATACACCAGCCCGTCGCCGCTGAATACGATCCGCTCGCCGCCGCGGTACCCGCCGTCGTAATTAATGTCGCACTCGTAATAGCTGCGGCCTTCCTTTTTCGGCAGAAGCCCCTCGCGGTTTCCGAAGCGATCGCCGCCGATACTCTTCCCCGGTGCGATCTCCCACAGATTTCCTTTGCCGGAGTCCCAGCCTAAGTTCCGGGCCTCATTCTTCGTAATATAATTGGGCGGAAGTTCCCCGTAGAGATGAATATACAGCGCCACATGGTCCCGGTCGCTGTATTCTTCTCCGAACTCGACGGAGAGTTCTTCCTTCTCCGCGGATTCTTCGGTTCCGCTCTCCGCTGCGCTTTCGGCAGGCTGATCATCTTTCGCAGCATCCGTGGTCTCAAGACCTGCCTCCGGCCCGGCAGTCCCAGGGATATCTTCCACAAAACTATCGACGATCTCACCGCCGATCTCTTCCTCCACCGATTCCAGTACGCTCTCGCCCATATCGGCAGCGATCGAATCCAGGATCTCCTCTCCGATGGACTGAACCGCTCCATCGCCGGAGCCGCAGCCGCCCAGCACCAGGCTGACCGATAAAAGCAGCGCCCACAAAAGCGCCGCGCGCCGCTTCCAAAACATTTTCCAACCGTTCATCCACGCATCTCCAGTCTGTTCCCTATTCGCGATATGCCGCCTGTCCCGCCGCAGCACACGGCCGCACAAGCCTTAAATTTACTATAAAATTTCCCCCGCGTGATGTCAAGAATTTTTCTATTGATTAAAGTGATAAAGCATATTATAATAAGCAAAAAGAAAGCCTACCGCAACAGTAGGATTCGGTAAGAAATGGGGGAATTCTCTATGAACATTCCAAAGAAAGCGCGGACCTGGATCTGGCTGGCCGTACTGGCTGCGGCCATCGTCCTGATCTGGCTCACCTCCCGGACGCCGGCTACGGCCGCCGAGGGCTATCTGCCCCGCGTCTATCAGACCATCTGGTCGCTGCTGCCGCCGGTCGTCGCCATCAGCCTGGCTCTGGTCACGAAAGAGGTCTATTTCTCCCTGTTCATGGGCATCGTTACCGGCGGACTGCTCTACGCCAACGGCAATCTGGGACTGGCCCTGCAGACGATCCTCTACAACGACGACGGCGGTCTGGTGAATAAGATCGCCAACCAGCAGAACGCAAGCATCCTGGTCTTCGTAGTCCTTCTGGCCGCCCTGGTAGCCCTGATGAACAAGGCCGGCGGCTCCGCCGCCTTCGGGTGCTGGGCGTCGAAGCATATCCACAGCAAGGTCGGCGCGCAGCTGGCCGCCATCGCCCTGGGCGTGCTGATCTTCGTGGACGACGGCTTCAACTGCATGACCGTCGGCTCCGTGATACGGCCTGTGACGGACCGTCACCAGGTATCCCGGGCCAAGCTGGCCTATCTGATCGATTCCACCGCCGCGCCTGTCTGTATCATCGCACCGATCTCCAGCTGGGCGGCCGCGGTTACATATTCCGTTCCCGAAGATCTCGGGATCAACGGCTTTCAGATGTTTCTGCGGACCATACCCTATAACTTCTACGCGCTGGGAACGCTTCTGATGATGCTTCTGATCGTAACGCTCAAGCTGGACTACGGCCCGATGAAGCTCCATGAGGACAATGCCGCGAAAGGCGACCTCTTCACCACGCCGGACCGTCCCTATCAGGACGCTGATAATGAGATTCCTTCCTCCAGGGGCGGCGTCATCGATCTGGTGCTTCCGGTCGCCGTGCTGATCGTTTCCTGCATCACCGGCATCGTCTATACCGGCGGCTTTTTCGACGGCGTAAGCTTCATCGACGCCTTCGCCAATTCCAGCTCTGCCGTGGGACTGGTCTACGGCAGCCTGATCGCGCTCATTTTCACCTTCTTCCTCTACATGCTCCGCGGCGTGGTCACCTTCCAGGATTTCATGGACTGCCTGCCCGCGGGCTTCCGTTCCATGTGCGCTCCCATGCTGATCCTGATCATGGCATGGAACCTGTCCGGTATGACCGGCCTTCTGGGCGCCAACCTCTGCATCCGCGACATGGTAGCCGCCTCGGCGGGAGCGCTTCGGATCTTCCTGCCCTGCATCATTTTCATCGTGGCGGTATTCCTGGCTTTTTCAACGGGTACCAGCTGGGGGACCTTCTCCATCCTGATCCCCATCGTCTGCAATGTATTCACGGATTCCTATGAAATGCTTGTCATCTCGATCGCGGCCTGTCTGGCCGGGGCGGTCTGCGGCGACCACTGCTCTCCGATCTCGGACACGACGATCATGTCGTCCGCCGGGGCCCATTCCAACCATGTGAACCATGTGACCACGCAGATCCCTTATGCGTTCACGGTCGCGGGAGTCTGTGCGGCCGGTTATCTGATCGCGGGCATGATCGGATACTTTACGGACAGTCCTCTGGCGATGCTGGCACTGCCGGTCACGCTGCTCCTGCTGGCCGGAGTGATCGCGGCTGCGCACAGGATCGTAAAAGCGAAATAAGGACCGTTCTGCCTGCCGACGCGGCATTGATCCGCCAAAAAGGGCGGCGTTTCATCTGCGCCGCCCTTTGCCTGTATCTTCAGCATAACATCCCTTAGTTCTCTCTATATCGCAGCCCAAAACCATAATCGTACGCGTTCCCTTCCGAGTCCACATACGGTTCCATATCCAGCGCCCTATCCTCACACTGGCGTTCCACCGTATCCATATCCTTCGGCATCTGCACCGGCAGCCGTCCGCCGGGAGCATGATTCCCGAACACCACATCCAGCACCGCCGCCTTCGAGATCCCAAACTCCGCGACGATACCGTCTGCGGCTTCTTCAAACTCGCTCATGACCATCGGATTATTGACCGTCACGCAGACGATCACCGGCTTATCTCCCATCCTCCTGCGGCACTCCAGGATATTGTCCAGATCCGCCTCATTATACGCGGTATTGGTCTTGCCAAGGTAGCTTCGGTTGGTAAATGTCTCCCTGGGATCGCCGCCGGCGATGCTGACCGGACGAGCCGCGGTGGCCGTATAGGGCCGGTACTGCAGCGTGATCGGAAGGTATCCGTTGCCGCCGCTTGCCGCGTCCTCCGCCGAATAAGGATTGCAGGCCGGGCTCTCCACGAAGACCAGCGCCGCGTCCGCCTCCGCCGGATCGTCCACCCTCTGTCCGAACCGGGCGGGAAGGCCGTCCGGCAGCGGATCTTCCGAATGAGCCGGAATGTCTGAGCGGAAAAATGCCTTCGACGCGCGGATGCTGCGGTTGGGTACATACACCTTCAGTCCCTTTTTCAGGGGAAGGATCGGCGCTTCGTTTCCGGCCGGCTTCCGGTTCTTAAGAAGCACCACTGATTTCAGCTGCGCCTCATAGCCGTGGGCGCAGAATTCTTCGCAGCCCACGACCCGGGCCGAACGGTCCGGATCCAGATACGGATCCTCGAACAGTCCGCACTGGAAGATATTTTTCAGGAGCCGGGCAGCGGACAGTTCCATGCGCTCCCGCATCCATTTCTCCCCGTAGCGCCCGCAGCCGATCCGGTAAGCCTCGATGATCGGCGCCGAGGCGCTGTTGCCTCCGAACTGGTCCACGCCGTTTACGATGGCCAGCAGATGCCGCTCCGCCTCGCTGAGATCCTGCACGCCGTAGCAGCGGCTGCCGAAGGAGTCGATCTTCGGATCCGGATCGCCGGTAATGCCCCAGTCGGTGCAGACTACGCCCTGATAATCGTATTTTCCCCGCAGAAGATCGTGGATCAGGTATTCGCTGTAGGAGTTCCCCACATTCTTGCCGTTCTTCGTGTCCGCGCCCCAGGAGACCGTGTAATACGGCATGACCGCCGCCGCGCAGCCCGTCGGACCGTCCAGCTGAAAAGCCGCCTCCGTAAACGGTTTCAAATGCTCCTCAAAGTTTCCTCCCGGATAGACCGCGAACTGGCCAAACGCATAATGTGCGTCCCGGCCGCCTTCGCCGCTGCCGCCGCCGGGCCAGTGCTTGACCATGGTATTGACGCTGTCGCGGCCCCAGCCGTCACGGCCGCCCTCGGTGGTCTGCATACCGTCGCAGTAAGCCTTCGTCAGCTTCTTCGTCATGCCGCACTCTTCGCCCAGGGTGTCCACCAGACGCATCCAGCGGGGCTCGGTGCAGAGATCGATCTGCGGTCCCAGCGCCGTTGTAATGCCGAGAGCCCGGTATTCCAGGGACGCGTCGTGGGCGAACTGCGCCACGACCTGCGGATCGAAGCAGGCCGCGAATCCCATCCCCTCCGGCCACTTGCTTACGTCGCTGCCGCCGCTCTTAAACTCGGCTCCGCTGTCCTTCGCCCCGTTGCGCGGATCGCTGGAAATATTCACCGGAATGCCGTGGGGGAGCTTCTCCGCCCTGGCCTGAAGCGCGTTGCTCCAGCGGGCCGAGGTCGCCGCGTCCTTCACATTCGTCAGAAGAATATGGCGGATATGCTCCTGCTCCAGATACTCCTTCTGCTGGTCGCTCAGGGCGTGAGGGGCAGCTTCCGATTCCTCGTAGGACTTGCCGTCAAATGTCCCTGAAAACGGTCCGCCTGCCACCGGCGGCACCGCCTGATGCGGCGAATAGAGCATCAGGCCCGCAATCTCCTCGACCGTAAGCCGGCCGGCCAGATCCTTCGCCCTCTCCCATGCGGAAAGCCGCCAGTCCTCGTACGGCAGAAGCTTCCCCGTCCGCTCCAGATCCTTGAAATACAGGCCGTCCTGCTCGATCAGCGTAAGGCCTGAATCCTCCGACCAGGAAAGTGTCTCCCCGCCTGCGGGCTGGGTCATGCGGCAGATGCCGTCCTTCGTTAATTTCGCACTGTCACTCATAGTTCGTCGCCTCCTTGGAAATAATATGTCTGCTTTTATCTTACTGTTTTCTGGTGCGGGGCGCAACCACTTTTTCAGAAATGCGGAAGGTTCCCGGGACTCGTTCCCCATACTCCGTTTCACATTGGCCAATTATGCCGGCACTCTTTCTCCATCTTTGATAAAGCGCCAAAAAAAGTACCGCAGCCACCAGGGACCGCGGTACTTTCGATTCTTCAATTCATTCCCGGATTATACTTCCCGGCAGATATCAGAACTTCCCGGCCTTCGCCGCTTCCTCGACAGACACGGCCACCGCGACGGTCATACCGACCATCGGGTTGTTGCCCGCGCCGATCAGACCCATCATCTCTACATGAGCCGGAACGGAGGAGGAACCTGCGAACTGGGCGTCGGAATGCATACGGCCAAGGGTATCGGTCATACCGTAGGAAGCCGGGCCTGCCGCCATGTTGTCCGGATGCAGGGTACGTCCGGTGCCGCCGCCGGAAGCTACGGAGAAGTACTTCTTGCCTTTCTCCTGGCACTCCTTCTTATAGGTGCCGGCTACCGGGTGCTGGAAACGGGTCGGGTTGGTGGAGTTGCCGGTGATGGACACGTCAACGCCTTCCTTCCACATGATGGCCACGCCCTCGGTCACGTCGTTGGCGCCGTAGCAGTTGACCTTCGCGCGGAGGCCGTTGGAATAGGACTTTCTCCAAAGCTCCTTCACTTCGCCGGTGTAGTAGTCCATCTCGGTCTCTACATAGGTGAAGCCGTTGATCCTGGAAATGACCTGCGCGGCGTCCTTGCCAAGGCCGTTCAGAATGACGCGGAGCGGTTTCTGGCGTACCTTATTGGCCTTCTCGGCGATGCCGATCGCGCCCTCTGCCGCGGCGAAGGACTCATGTCCGGCCAGGAAGCAGAAGCAGTCGGTGGACTCCTCCAGAAGCATCTTGCCCAGATTGCCGTGGCCAAGACCTACCTTACGTCTGTCGGCGACAGAACCGGGGATGCAGAAGGACTGCAGGCCCTCGCCGATGGCAGCGGCAGCGTCCGCGGCGCGGCGGCAGTTCTTCTTGATCGCGATGGCGGCGCCTACGGTGTAGGCCCATTTGGCGTTCTCAAAGCAGATGGGCTGAATGCCCTCTACCATCTTATATACGTCCAGTCCGGCATCCTTGGTGATCTTCTCGGCTTCCTCGATGGATGCGATGCCGTAGCTGTTCAGAACTTCATTGATCTGTTTGATACGTCTCTCATAAGATTCAAATAATGCCATGATTATGTACCCTCCTTATTATTCCTGTCTCGGATCGATGATCTTGACTGCGTCCGCAACGCGGCCGTACTGGCCCTTTGCCTTCTCCCAGGCGGTGTTCGGATCGTCGCCCTTCTTGATGAAATCGGTCATCTTGCCAAGGCTTACGTACTGATATCCGATGATCTGATCCTCTTCGTCCAGAGCGATACCGGTCACATACCCCTCTGCCATCTCCAGATAACGCGGGCCCTTCTTCAGAGTTCCATACATGGTTCCTACCTGAGAGCGAAGCCCCTTGCCCAGATCCTCCAGGCCGGCGCCGATCGCAAGTCCGTCCTCGGAGAACGCGCTCTGGCTTCTGCCGTAGACGATCTGCAGGAACAGCTCTCTCATGGCTGTATTGATCGCGTCGCACACCAGGTCGGTGTTCAGTGCTTCCAGAATGGTCAGGCCGGGAAGGATCTCAGCCGCCATCGCCGCGGAATGGGTCATACCGGAGCAGCCGATGGTCTCCACCAGAGCTTCCTGGATAATGCCGTCCTTGACATTAAGAGTCAGCTTGCAGGCTCCCTGCTGCGGCGCGCACCAGCCGATACCGTGGGTCAGGCCGGAGATATCGGTGATCTCTTTGGATTTCACCCATTTCGCTTCCTCCGGGATCGGAGCGGCGCCGTGATGAACGCCCTGTGCGACGTTGCACATTTTCTCAACTTCATGTGAATAGGTCATGTTAAGACTCCTTTC
>CANQBX010000072.1 GCA_947589095.1 uncultured Lachnospiraceae bacterium | reverse complement strand
ATGCTGCCCGTCCCGGTAGATATAAATATTCATCATTATATACTATGGAGGTATAGGTATGGCAGAAAGCAAAGAAACAAAAGGGCTTAGTGAGCTTAAGCTCGGCGGACTTCCCGTGCATCTGGCAATCGCGGCGATCCTGCTCTGCGGTTTGACCATGTACCTGGGCGTGCAGTCCAGCAGTATGACCGGTACGCTGGCGTCCTGCTTCGCACTGGCGGTCGTGCTGAATGAGATCGGTGAGAGGATCCCGATCTGGAACACCTACATCGGCGGCGGACTTCTGCTGGTATTCTTCGGCGTGGCGCTTATGAAGTATTTCAATATACTTCCGGCTGACACGGTGGCCAACGTCAACAGCTTCATTACCGGAGACGAGATCAACTTCCTGGAGTTCTTCATTGTATGCCTGATCGTAGGCTCCGTGCTGGCTCTGGACCGTGACATCCTGCTTCGCTCCTTCGCGGGATATCTTCCGGCGATCCTGGGCGGTCTGCTTGTGGCGGGCTTTCTGGGCATCGTAACCGGACTGATCTTTGGTATCCGTCCGGCGGACTCCCTGATCAAGTACGTACTCCCGATCATGGGCGGCGGCAACGGCGCAGGCGCTGTACCGCTGAGTGAGATTTATGAGAATGTAACCGGCGACGCGAAGGCCAACTACTACGGCTTCGCCATCATCATCCTGACTATCGCCAACATCTTCGCCATCATCGGTTCCGCCCTGTTAAATACAGCCGGAAACATCTGGCCGAAGCTGACCGGCGACAAGAAGACCCTGCTCCGCAAGGGTTCCAACATCGCGAGAGACGACAAGAAGGTCAAGGTTACCACAGATGATCTGTTCGGAGCTCTCTTTGTAGGACTTGCCTGCTTCTGCGTAGGCCGTCTGATGAGCAAGGTGGTCCTGCCTGAGATCGCAGGCGCTCAGATCCACTACTTTGCTTACATGATCCTGTTCGTAGTTCTTTTGGCTGCCCTTGGCGTGATCCCGGATAACATCCGCGCGGCTGCGAAGAAGATCCAGTCCTTCATGTCCGGCTACATGGGCATCATCATCATGGTCGGCATGGGCTGCGACTTCGATATCGCGGATCTGTTCACCGCTCTGACCCCCGGAAACGTGCTGATGGCCCTGATGATCGTGATCGGCGCTATCATCGGCGCCGGCGCTGTCGGCTATCTGGTAGGCTTCTATCCGGTTGACGCTGCTCTGACCGCCGGCCTCTGCATGGCGAACCGCGGCGGCAACGGCGACCTGGCCTGCCTGGGTGCTGCAGACCGTATGGATCTGATCGCTTACGCGCAGCTGTCCTCCCGTCTGGGCGGCGGCATCGTGCTGATCATCGCTTCCTTCATCTTCTCCTTCATGCTTTAAGCGGCGTGAGGGCTGAGGTAATGCGGCAGCGTATCGGAACGCGGATGTAGCTGCCGAGAGTGCTGCGGCAGAAGAGAATTGCAAATGTTTTGAACGCCTGGGCACAGTTTCCGACTTGTGAAACTGTGCCCTTATTATTACGTCGGTATGCCGGAAAGGCGCCAGTGACGCTTTTTTGGTATTTCCACGCAGAAAGTATGCCGGTGGCACGCTTCCTGTATTGCGTCAGTATGCGAAAAACGCGGCAGTGACGCGTCTTTTTGTATTTTGCTGAATAAGATTTTCGGTGACAGAAGATGTAAACTGTGGTAAGATGTTCGTAAAGGAATGGAGCGGTGCCATACATGAATCAGAGTTTCCCCGATTCTGGAACAGGCATTGCGGAATAACCGGAAAATGTACGAAAACGCAGAGAAAGGAGCTTCCATATGGTTGCTTATTTTAAGCTTCAGAACAATCTGTTTATGGTGGGCGGCGGCCTGCTCGGTTTCCTGCTTGCCCTGCTGAATTACGCTGGCCTCAGCGAGCGCGGCTCCTATGCCACGGTCTTTCTGATTGCGATGTATGCGTTTGCAGGCGTGATCGTCGGCCGCGTGCTGTCTTCTTTCTTCGCCAACCGTCGCGTAAAGTCCATGACAGCGCTTCTGTACCAGCAGGGAAAGCCCGCGGAATTCCTTGAGAAATTCGAGCCGCTGTCCGACAAGGTCCCGGATAACGTGGTGGAATATGTGGACGCGAAGAATAAAGTCGCCTACGCTTATGAGGCGCTGGGCGAATTTGAGAAAGGCCTGGCGGTGGTGAACGCGCTGAAACCGGAGGAACTGAAGCTTCATTCCCTGGCGGGCACGTCCCTGACCGAGAATCAGCGGATGCGTTTCTATCTGCTTTCCGAGGATATCGAGAAGGCGGAGACACAGCTTGCGAGGCTGAAGGAACTGAGGGAAGAAGCCGAGGGCCGCGCCAACACGCTGGCGAATAACCTGAAGGAGTGCGTTAAGCTGGCCGAGAACTGGCTGAATTTCCTGAAGAGTGAAACCTACGATCCCGTGTATATCGAGGAAGAGATCCGGTACGCGGGCAATCGGATCCACAAAAGCGAGATGCAGCTTCTGCTGGCCCGGATGCGCCACGCCCAGGGACAGGAAGACGCGGCGCGGAAGTTATTGAAAGAAGCCGAAGCAAGCGGCGACGGTCTGTACGCGGGCGCGGAGGCGAAGCGGCTTGCCGCGGCGTGGGCGCGGTAAGATGAAGGGATAGACGCTTGTAAAGCAGTAACTATCGGATTGCCTTTTTGAAAACGAAACAGTCATAAGCTGATAGAAGGGGAGAAGGGAAGACAATGATTCGTCAGATCATTCATATTGATGAGGAGAAATGTAACGGCTGCGGCGCCTGCGCGGCGGCCTGTCATGAGGGCGCCATCGCGATCGTCGACGGTAAGGCAAAGCTGATCCGGGACGATTACTGCGACGGTATGGGCGATTGTCTGCCGGAATGCCCTATGGGGGCGATCACCTTCGAGGAGAGGGAAGCGGTCGCCTATGATGAGAAAGCGGTGGCGGAGAAGAAAGCTCAGAGCATGGCTGAGGAGAAGGCACAAGCCATGTCAGCAGACAGCAAACAGGCCGCAGCCGGCAGGAATGTTGCGGAACCGGGCATGGGCCATGATCACGTTCATGGCGGAGGATGTCCCGGGGCACGCGTGAGAGACCTGAAACCCGCTGGCCAGGATGGACCGACAGCCTGGGCGCCTCTGATGCCGGGTAAGCAGAGACACCAGGCGGATGGATCGGGGCAGCATCCCGTGCATCCGGTTCCGCCTGTGCCGCCAGCTTCGGAACTTCGCAACTGGCCGCCGCAGATCAGGCTGGCACCGCTTAAGGCGCCGTATTTTGACGGCGCGAAACTGCTGATCGCGGCCGACTGCACCGCTTATTCCTATGCCGCCTTCCATCAGGAGTTCATGCGCGGCAAAGTGACGCTGATCGGATGTCCGAAGCTGGACGCCGTGGATTACAGTGAGAAGCTGACGGAGATCATCCGGCAGAACGATATCAAGAACGTGACGATCCTCCGTATGGAGGTGCCGTGCTGCGGCGGGCTTGAGATGGCGGCGAAGAGGGCGCTTCAGGCCAGCGGTAAGTTTATTCCATGGCAGGTCGTGACCGTATCGATCGACGGACGGATCCTGGATTAAGCAAATACCGGCGTCGTTCGCGGCAGTATAATAAAGTTTTCCGGGGTGAGTAAAGAAAGGGGTGCGTTTTCATGGAACTGTATTTTCCGAAGCTGTACCGTTATGACAGGCCGCGGGAGCATTGCTGCATCGCAGTGCCTTTTGCCGCCGGAAAGCTGCGAAGCGCGGACTGTGTGAAGGTTTTCCAGGGTGAAAAGCAGATGCCGGTTCAGACGAAGGTCACGGCCCGTTACCAGGACGGCAGCATCCGCTATCTGTTCATCCGTTTTCTTGCGGATCTGCCGGGGAATCAGAAGACGGTGCTGAGACTGGAGACAGGAGACGGGGACGGTGCTGACCAGGCGGTTTCCGCGAAAGGATCCTTTTCTTACTGCGGCCTCAGGCTGGAACGGACGGGGCATGGATTTGTGGTGAACGGCGGCCTGCGCTTCGGCGTATCCGACGGAGCCACGTCGCTGTTCGACTGGCTGGAGGACGGCAATGCAAGATATGAAGCGGATCAGTTTGCCGGGCCGTTCCTGGAGGACGGGGAAGGCGGCCGCTACACGCTGCGCCTCGGCAAATGGCGCGCCACGGAGGAAGGCCCGCTGGCGGCGGTGCTGCGCTGCATGGGCGAATGCGTCGGCCCAAGGCGTGTAACTTTTGAAGTGAAACTGACGGCTTACGCGGAGAAGCCCTGGGTGGAGATCGCCTACCGGATCATCAATTCCACGGATCAGCCGCTTGCGCTTTCCGAACTGCAATTCTCGGTGCTGGCAAGTGATGGCAGCGGGGCAGACCGTATTTTGCCGGATGAAATAAAAGGTGCGAAAGCAGATTCCCAAACTTCGGAGAAACGGGTTGCTTTTGTATTTGTGAAAGAAGAATGTGCTGCGGATACAGACGGAAGAAACGCAGAAAAACGGATTGGCGATCCATTTAAGGAAGAATGCGCTACAGAAACAGACGAGAAAGGAACAGGAAAACAGGCGACGGCCGGAGAAACCTTCCGCACAAAGGGAACGCTGGAACTGCCTGATATCGAAAGCCGCATAAAAGGCGTACGGACCTGCGCCGCAAATTCCAACTACAAGACGGATTTTCTGATCGGCAGCAACGGGGCGCCGGTGGAAAAGGTCGTCGACGCGGAATATTTACTGAAGGAGAATAATGAACATATGGCGGAGGTGCTGTACGGCACTTTCTTCGCGGATCGTACCGGAGAAAACGGCGGCGTGTGCGCCACGATTTTCCAGGCCCAGCAGAATTATCCCAAGGCGGTCCGGGCCGACGGGGCAGGCGTTCATATTTTCCTTGTGCCAAAAGGCGGCACACAGGTGATCATGCAGTCCGGCATGTCCCGGGAACAGCGGTTTTTACTGCATTTCCACGGACCGGAATGCGGGCTGTTGGAACTGGACGACCGGAGCCTGATCTATCAGATGCCGGACAGGCCGTTCATTCCGCCGGAAGTGTTCCGGGACGCGGGCGTCATGCCGGATATTTTCGTGGACCGGGAGAAGCGGAAGGACGATGTGGAGATCGCGCTGATCGGCAGGTGCGACAGCCATGCCCGCTGCTATGGCATGCTTAACTGGGGCGACGCGCCGGATCCGGGCTATACCGCTCAGGGACGCGGCGGCGGAAAACTGGTGTGGACCAATAATGAATACGATTATCCGCACGCCTGCGCACTGTTCTATGCACGCACGGGGGAACGCCGTTTCCTGGATTATATGTTAACGGCGGCGTCTCATTGGATGGACGTCGACGTGTGCCATTACAGCGAGGATCCGCTTCTGATTGGCGGCCAGTGGGAGCACTGCCGCAGCCACACGCTGGACAGCGCCATCGTCTGTTCCCATGAGTGGGTGGAGGGACTGCTGGATCATTATCATTTCTCCGGGGACGAGCGCGCATTGGAAACGGCGGTCGGCATCGGGGAGAATGTGCTTCGTCTGCTGGATACGCCCATGTATCAGAGAAATGGAGAGGTCGGTGCTAGGGAAACCGGCTGGGCTCTGCGGACGCTGACAGCCCTCTATGTGGAGACGGGAGAGGAGCGGTGGCTTCCGAAGTGCGACCGGATCGTGGAGCAGTTCCGCCAGTGGAAGGATACCTACGGCGGATGGCTGGCGGCCTACACGGACAATACGATGATCCGCACGGGATTCATGATCGCGGTGGCGATCGGAAGTCTCATGCGCTACTACCGTGTATCCCCGAAGGAGGAGATCCGTACCATGATCCTGGAGGCAGTGGATGATCTGGTGGAGAACTGCCGGATGGACAACGGCCTGTTCTACTATAAGGAGCTGCCGAGCCTGAACCGCCTGGGAAATAATACATTGATCCTGGAGGCGCTTACGTACGCCTGGGAGCTGACGGGGGACAGCCGGTATCTGCGTTATGGGCTGCCTACCTTCCGAAGCGCCATAGAGGGAACGAAACGCAGCGCGGGCGGATCGAAATCCGTGGTGGACGACGCGCTGATCAATGCAGGGGACGGGACCAAGACTTTCGCGCAGAGTTTTCTGCCGCTTTCATTGTTTTATAAGGCGGCGGCGGACTGCGGGCTGCTGTAAATGATGGCGTGAGAATGTCTGTCGTTTTGCGTGGTAAATGTGATTTGCGTAAGCGTTGTTTGAGGTGAGAGATTTTGCGTATATGGTCGCGGAAGGTACGCGGGACAGGCGGGGCCGTGGCACATCCTGTACGCTCATGACTCCGAAGGGAAGTCTTTCTAAATTCAAAAACGCCAGTTTGAGGGCAACGGCAAATTCGCGTGAACTCCTGATGAGTTCACGCTCAGGTTGCCGCTCCGCCCATGACTTGAGGTCATGGGCTTCGGCCCTCAAACTGACGTTTTTTCATTAAGAAAGACTAACCCTTCTCCGTAAATCGCGTCCAGGATGTGCCACGGCCCCGCCTGTCCCGCTGTGTTGTCGTTTGCGGGAAGAAGAGAGAAGTTTCTGCATGTTATGCAGAGCGATATACAGTTATGCAGAGCGATATACAGTTATGCAGAGCGATATACAGTTATGCAGAACGATATACAGTTATGCAGTGCAATATACAGTATGTGCCGGCGTTCCTTGCTCCCGGAAGAACCAGCGCAGGAACCCTGCTCCTCCTGCGGTGAATTTTGCGAGCGGCTGAAAAGTCTTAGTGAACAGCGATTTGCGTTGGTACGAAAAATGGGAGGACCAGGGAACGCAACGTACGGATGCACACACGCTGGTCCCATTTTTCGTGCCGCCTTTAGCAAATCGCTGTGAACTTAGACTTTTCCCGCGAGCAAACCTGAACCGCAGGAGGAGCAGGGTTCCTGCGCGTATCTCTCGCGACCATGTGCACATTTATTGTACAACACCCAAAAGCAAACTACATCCCCTTCAATAGTGAACCACATCCCCCGCCGCGCGGATCCTCTCAATCACCGGCTCCGCTTCCGAACTTCGAAAGTACCGCAGCGTCGTCTCCGGAACCAGCTCAGCAAGCAGATCCCAGTCCCCATCCTTCAAAGCCTGCCGGACGGTAGAAGCGCTGATAGCCCTCCCTCCGCTTTCTTTGCGTGGAACGATAACGCACTCAATGCCGTTTTCCGGCAGCTTTTCGCTCATGATCCGGTTATAGATGCCGGTGACCTGACTGTTCGGCTCCTCGCCCACATAGCGGCGGCTGATGCCGAGAGCCTGCGCGATCCTGGTAAATACGGTCAGATCCAGCATGGCATGGCTCTCATTGACAGCCGCCTCGTCCTTCTGGAAATAGCTTGGAAAGGTAGCGCTGCTGATAATGTAAGGGCCGCTTTCGTGGTAAATGATATTGCGCCGATGCGCGGTGCCTTCCATGACCAGCCGTTTGCGCACGGCGAATGGCACCAGACTGGCGTCTTCGCTGACAATAAAAAGGTGCAGGATATCGTTTTCCGCAGCGGCGCGTTCCACAAGATACTGATGACCAAGCGTAAACGGGTTGGCGTTCATGACCAGAGCGGCGGCGCGGAAAGAGGCATTCGAACCGGAATACGTCTCCATGCCGTAACTGCCGGAATCGGGGATATGATCCTTTTCCAGATTCTTCAGATAATCCGCAAATCCGCTCCGTCGGTTTTCCATGAATACGATCTGATCCGGAATCCGCGCGATCTCATAGAACCCCAGATCGCCGAAGAATTTGGCGGAACTGCATTTGGTATACAGGAACAGATGCATATTGCCGCGGGCGTACTGAACTTCCATCAGATGGCTGACGATCTCGTTCATCAGACCCTCGCCCTGGTGGGAGCTGCTTACGGCCATACAGCGCAGCGTGTTGCCGAAACAGCTGCCGGTGGCGATGAGGTTGTAATCGTCGTCAAACATGCCGCAGGTGTAATCCAGGTTGCCGTCCTTGCGGATACCTTCCGCAGTGAGAAGTTCAATAAGCTGGCGCTGCCCGCGACGGTCGGCGGGCGAAATGCGGGATATGACGTAATCGGACATGGCGCTCTCCTTTTGTATATGAAAAAATCATGCAAGCAAATTATACCATTTCCCAAATGATCCGGCAATAAGAAACGGATGCGATAGAAAATCGTAAGCGAATCATAATAGTATGGATAGAGATTTCATTTCGCAGATATGATAGAATAAAACAGAAGGAAATGACTGGAAATGGGAATATGCGGGCTGCCGTGTTGAAAGGGAGGACCGTTATGTTTAATAGGAGAATCGTGTGCGTTATATTGGCCGGCTGCCTTGCGGCGCTGCTCCGGCCGTGTGCCGTATTCGCGGGGGAAGCGGGCAGAGGCGTTTTAGGCGCTGCGCCGCATACAAGGCTGAATCGCGCCGCGGCGGAAGTCGATCCGGCTACGCCCGGAGAAGCGGGGCGGGGGACAGGAGATTTTACTGTTACCGGAGGAACCGCCGGCAGGGATTACCGGTTTGAAGATCACGCGCTGCATATTCTGACCGGCACGCCGCTTTCGATATCCGGGACGTCTACGGACGACCGTATCTTTGTGGAAAATGGTGTGAACGCGGATATCACGCTTAAGGGAGTCAATATTCAGATTCCGGATGGGAACCATGTGCCCGCGTTTGAGATCGCGGCGGGCAGCGCCGGGAATGTCACGGTTACGCTTGCGGATGGAACAGTGAATATATTAAAAAGCGGAATGTGGTGCGCCGGTCTGCAGAAGGACGGAAGCGGGACCGCGGGAATTCTTACGCTTCGCTGTCAGAAAGCGGGGGAAGAGGGACATGTCTGTGCGGCCGGCTGCGGTTCGCTTGCCGCGACCGGATACTGGGGCGCAGGGATTGGAAGCAGCGCTTCGGAGGATTCGAAGGCGCATGAGACGAAGAATATTACGATCAGTGGCGGAACGATTCACGCTTCCAGCATTACCCATGGCGCAGGGATTGGCGCGGGCAGCATGGGAACCGCGGAGAATATTGTGATACGCGGCGGAATCGTGGAAGCCGCCGGAGGGGCAATGGGCGTTGGAATCGGCGATTCTTCCTGCTCGCGTATGGTTGTCATCAGCGGAGGCAAGGTAACAGCCGCAGGCGGAAATATGTCGGCTGCAGGCAGCGGTCAGAAGTCGGCTTTTGGTATCGGAGGGCGGCTTGTGACAGCGGATGCTTCCGGAAAACCCGGGAACGCGTACATTTCGGCCGCTTCCCTGGCGGATGAGACCGGTCAGTCTGCCTGGTCGGGTGTAATCCTGATCGGGAAGGAAGGCCGCGTCTGGGGCAGTGCGGTCCATCTTCCGTACAGTGCGGAGATTCCGGAAGGCACGGTGCTGACGATCCCGGAAAACGCCGCTCTCACAGTGGAAGCAGGCGCGGTTCTTTCTGTCAAAGGGAAGCTGCGCGTGGACGGCGCGCTTGCCGGGACGGGACAGATATCGGGAACGGATATTCAGTATCGGCTTACCGTGAAGAATGGGGAAGCGTCCGGGAAGATCGATGACGGATATGTGTTGGAAGGCGAGGCGATCCGTCTTGTGCCTGACAGATCCGGATCCTCCGGCCAGGTTTTTTCCGGATGGAAATGTACTCCTGCGGATCTGAAGATCACAGGCAATCAGTTCCGTATGCCGGCTTCTCCCGTGCGTGCAGAGGCGCTGTATGAACGGAAACAGACATCCTACGCGGGACATTCGCACAGCTACGGCGGCTGGAATTATGACCGTTCCGGCCATTGGAGGGAATGCTATGACTGCGGCGGAAGAGGATGGTACGGTACCCATACCTTCGTCAGCTGGACTTCTGCTGACGGCTGGCGGTATGAGCATTGTGAAACCTGCGGCTATCAGGTCATGTCTGCCGCTTATGGAAGTGCGGTTCCCGGCGGAGCCGGGGCGGTGGGGCCGGGCGGGAGTACGGCTGCCGGATCCGCTGCCGGAGGAAACACGGCGGCACAGCCCGGCGCGAATGCAGGCGCCGCCACGGCACCTGCCGTTGTGCCGGGAGAGCAGCCCGGTGGCAGCGGGCAGACAGGATCCGGGACGGAGAGTACAGCGGCGCAAACCGGCGGCAGCACCGGTTCCCATGCGGGTACAGGAGTCCCTGCCGGGACGCAGCCGCAGAAGGATACCGGTTCCGGAAGTACATCCGGAAGTCAGTTCTGGGGCGGAAGCGGGAGCGGCGCTGCAGCCGCGTCGAAGCCGCAGTCCGGCGGCAGCGCGGGGGGCGGTTCGGACGAAGGCCGGCAGTCCTCCGGAACGGAGGATCAGCAGGAGACTTCGGAAGCAGAAGCTTCATCCGGTGAGGTTTCAGCCGTTGTTACATTTCCGCCGAAGGAAGAATCCTCTGGGGAATACGGTTCCGGGAAGCCGTCGGTAGAGACCGTGAGCGGATCGGCGGGAGCGGAAGAAAGGCCGGCGGCCGGCTCGGCCGTACGGGTCCTTTTTGAAAGAATCCCCTTGTGGTTCTGGCTGTTCGTATTCGTGGGAATGGCGGCGGCCATAATCACATTTGCAGTCCTGTCGGTGAGATCGGACGACGGAACAGACTTTGAAGATGCGGATGACGATATAAAATATTCATGGAGAAATACGGACATACTATAACCCTGGCTTATAGTATTTATGACTTATATCTAGTTGACAAACCGTGCCGTGATTGATAAGATAAAGGATAATCGTGACCGGGTTAATTACATTCGCAGAAAGTAGGAGTTATATGGACAGAATCGTGTTATCTCTGCTGGTTGACAATACTTCCGGCGTGCTGAGCCGCGTGGCCGGCCTTTTCAGCCGCCGCGGCTATAATATCGAGAGCCTGACGGTCGGCGAGACCGCTGATCCGCGTTATTCCCGCATGACCGTGGTTTCCACCGGCGACCAGGAGATCCTGGAGCAGATCGAGAAGCAGCTTCGGAAGCTGGAGGATGTGCGCGACATCAAGGAGCTGAAGCCGGGGCATTCGGTGTACCGGGAACTGATCATGGTGAAGGTCCGCGCCAACGCGTCGGAGCGTCAGGCCATCAGCGCGATATCGGATATCTTCCGTGCAACCATCGTGGACGTGGGGAAGGAATCCCTGACGGTTATGCTGACCGGCGACCAGTCGAAGCTGGACGCGCTGATCAATCTGCTGGGCGACTATGAGATCCTGGAGCTTGCGAGAACAGGGCTTACGGGACTTTCCCGCGGCGCGGAGGATGTGCGCTATCTGCCGTAGGAGAGAAAATATCCCCCGGAGTTTATCCGCGGCAGTTCCCGCCGCATCCACAGCACGGGCATTTTAAGTGAACGCTAAGGTTTTTGCCACAGCCTTCCTTTCTTGAAAGCGCGGGGCATGACAGAAGCTTTAACAATAAAATCAATGAGAATCCAGAGATTTTCAAGGAGGAGTAAGGAAATGGCAAAGATTTATTATCAGGAAGACTGCAACTTATCCATGCTGGACGGCCAGACCATCGCCGTTATCGGCTACGGCAGCCAGGGACATGCCCACGCGCTGAACGCCCGTGAGTCCGGCTGCAACGTGATCATCGGTCTGTATGAGGGCAGCAAGTCCTGGGCCAAGGCGGAGGCGCAGGGATTCAAGGTCTATACGGCTGCCGAGGCGGCGAAGAAGGCCGACATCATTATGATCCTGATCAACGATGAGCTGCAGGCTGATATGTATAAGAAGGACATCGAGCCCAACCTGGAGCCGGGCAATATGCTGATGTTCGCCCACGGCTTCAATATCCATTTCGGCTGCATCAAGCCGCCGAAGGATGTGGACGTGACCATGATCGCTCCCAAGGGCCCGGGCCACACGGTGCGTTCCGAGTATCAGGCCGGCAAGGGCGTTCCCTGCCTGGTGGCGGTTGAGCAGGATGCTACCGGCAAGGCGCTTGACCGCGCGCTGGCTTACGCGCTGGCTATCGGCGGCGCGAGAGCGGGTGTTCTGGAGACAACCTTCCGCACCGAGACCGAGACCGATCTGTTCGGCGAGCAGGTCGTTCTGTGCGGCGGCGTGTGCGCTCTGATGCAGGCTGGTTTCGAGACGCTGGTCGAGGCCGGTTACGATCCGAGAAACGCGTATTTCGAGTGCATCCATGAGATGAAGCTGATCGTAGACCTGATCTACCAGTCCGGTTTCGCGGGCATGCGTTACTCCATTTCCAATACGGCTGAGTACGGCGACTATGTATCCGGACCGAAGCTGATCACCGAGGAGACCAAGAAGACCATGAAGAAGATTCTGTCCGACATCCAGGACGGTACCTTTGCCAAGGAGTTCCTGCTTGACATGTCCCCGGCCGGCCGCCAGGTACATTTCCAGGCGATGCGCAAGAAAGCTGCGGAGCATCCGTCCGAGAAGATCGGCGAGGAGATCCGCAAGCTGTACAGCTGGAACAACGAGAACGAGAAGCTGATCAACAACTAATGGCCGAACCTATGATCAAGGCAGTTTTATTTGACCTGGACGGAACCCTGCTTCCTATGGATCAGGAGGTTTTCGTGAAGGATTATCTGGGCCGTCTGGCCGCGTATCTGGCGCCTTACGGATATGAGCCGCAGAAGCTGGCGGACACCATATGGAAGGGCGTCGGCGCCATGGTCATGAATGACGGTTCCTGCAGGAACGAAGTAAGGTTCTGGCAGGCGTTCACCGCTTCCTTTGGCGAAGAGCGCCTTAAGGACCGGCCGCTGATCGAGGAATTTTACCGCACGGAATTCCAGAAGGTACAGAAAAGCTGCGGCTATGATCCGGAAGCGGCGGAACTGATCCGCACGCTTAAGGAGGCCGGGTACCGTCTGATCCTGGCGACCAATCCGATCTTTCCGGCGGCTGCCACGGAGAGCCGTATCCGCTGGGCCGGCCTTGAGCCGTCTGACTTTGAATTTCGCACTACCTATGAGAATGTCAGCTACAGTAAGCCGAACCCGGATTATTACCGTGAGATCCTGACGATCTGCGCTTTGAGGGCGGAGGAATGCCTGATGGCGGGAAACGACGCGGGGGAGGATATGGTTGCCGAGAAGCTCGGCATGAAGGTTTTCCTTCTTACTGCGGGCCTGATCAGCCGGGGGATGGATATTTCCCGGTATCCGCAGGGGAATTTTAAAGATCTTCTTCTGTATCTGAAAAAATGCGAATAGAACTGTGAGCGTCAGCCCCCGCCGGGAAATTCCCGGCGGGGGCTGTTGTCCGGCGTGTAGGTATAATAAACCACGAGAGTCTGGATTCATTTGCCTTCGGCAAACCGGAGAAAGGTCCTTACCGCCTGGGATACCCGGCCGGGACAGTAGGCAAAGCCCACGGTCCGCTTGTGGATCTGCGCATCCGTTTTCACCTGGACCAGCTTGCCGGACTTCAGATCTGCTTCCACGAATTCGCGTATTACGCAGGCGATCCCGAGGCCGATCCTGGCGAATTCGATCAGAAGATCCATCGTTGTCACTTCCAGAAGATTATTGGCGACGATATGGTTCACGTTCATATAATCGTCGATATATCTGCGGGTTATGTTCTCCCGGTCAAGAAGCATCACATTCCCCGCCTGGAACAGGTCGACATCCTCTCCCTCCCGGAGACGCAGATTCTCCAGATAGCTGGGCGTCGCCACAAAGATATCCTGAATGTCCGTTACCGGAATGAATTCCAGATTTTTCTGCGCCCGGGGCTCCGCTACCAGCCCGATATCGATCCGCTGCTGTTCCAGCATCGTGAGCGTATGGGTGGAGGACTGGCTTTCAATCGTGATCTTGATGTGGGGATACCGTTCGATGAATCCCTTCAGGTAATCCAGCATGATGAAACGGCAGAGCGTATTGCTTACGCCTATGCGTATGTGTCCCATATGAAAATCCTTGAATTTCCGAAGCTCCTGTTCTCCGAGAGCCAGCTCCTCAAACGCCTTGCGGATGTGGTCGAAGAGGACCGCGCCTTCCTCCGTCAGCTGGACGCCCCTGGAGTTGCGCAGGAAGAGGACCGTGCCTAAGCTGTCCTCCAGCTTGCCGATCGCCTTGCTGATGGCCGGCTGGCTGATATAAAGCTCGCGGGCCGCGCGTGAAATATTGCCGTTTTTGGCGACTTCGTAAAAGATACGGTACTGGGAAAGATTCTGTTCCATCGTGCATTCTCCTTTGTCTTAGGATCCGGCGGCGTTCGTCCTGAATCGCATAACCCGACGTAATAGCAAGCATTCATATTATGTATTTCTATTATAGTTGCGGTTATGGTAAAATTCAACTACTTAAGATAAACTTGTATGTGGAAATTCTGCAGCCGGCAGTATATTTCCGCAAACAGATGCAGTCAAAGGAGGTTTTACCGTTATGGGAATGACGATGACCCAGAAGATACTGGCGGCTCACGCCGGTCTTGCGGAGGTGAAGGCCGGACAGCTGATCGAGGCGGAGCTTGACCTGGTCATGGGCAATGACATCACTGCGCCTGTCGCAATCAATGAAATGAAGAAGATGAAAGATCAGAATGTTTTTGACAGGGATAAGGTGGCCCTGATCATGGATCATTTTATCCCCAACAAGGATATCAAGTCGGCGGAAAACTGCAAGTGCTGTCGGGAGTTCGCGGTCCGACACGAGCTGACCAATTATTTTGACGTCGGCCAGATGGGCATCGAGCATGCGCTTGTGCCGGAGAAGGGACTGGTGGTGGCCGGCGACGCGGTCATCGGGGCCGATTCCCATACATGCACATACGGAGCGCTGGGAGCCTTTTCTACCGGCGTCGGAAGCACGGATATGGCTGCCGGAATGGTCACCGGTAAGGCGTGGTTCAAGGTTCCGTCCGCTCTTAAGTTCGAGCTGGTCGGCAAGCCGTCGAAGTGGGTCAGCGGCAAGGACGTGATCCTGCATATCATCGGCAGGATCGGCGTGGACGGCGCGCTGTATAAGTCCATGGAATTCACGGGAGAGGGCATTCGGAACCTTTCGATGGACGACCGGTTCACGATCTGCAATATGGCCATCGAGGCCGGCGGCAAGAACGGCATCTTCCCGGTGGATGAGCTGGCCGAGGAATATATGAAGGAGCATTCGAAGCGGGATTTCAAGGTCTATGAGGCGGATCCCGACGCAGAATATGAGGCCGTATATACCATCGACCTGTCGAAGCTTAAGCCGACGGTTTCCTTCCCGCATCTGCCGGAGAATACGAAGGAGACGGGTACCTTCGGCGAGGTGAAGATCGACCAGGCGGTGATCGGCTCCTGCACCAACGGAAGGATCAGCGATATGCGGATCGCGGCAGAGATACTGAAGGGACGCAGGGTGGCAAAAGGCGTCCGCTGCATCGTGATCCCGGCGACCCAGAACGTCTATCTGCAGGCGCTTAAGGAAGGGCTGATCGAGACGTTCATCGAGGCGGGAGCGGTCGTCAGTACGCCGACCTGCGGTCCGTGCCTCGGCGGATATATGGGGATCCTGGCAGCGGGAGAGCGCTGCGTTTCCACGACGAACCGCAATTTCGTGGGTCGTATGGGCCATGTGGATTCCGAGGTTTATCTGGCCAGCCCCGCGGTGGCTGCGGCCAGCGCCGTCGCCGGGCATATCGTATGCCCCTGTGAGCTCGGAGACTGAGAAAAGATCAGAAAGGATAGCGGATTATGAAAGCAAACGGAAGCGTATTCAAATACGGAGATAATGTAGATACCGATGTCATCATTCCGGCCCGTTACCTGAACGCCACGGAGGGCGCGGAGCTGGCCAGGCACTGTATGGAGGATATCGATAAGGAGTTTATTAAGAAGGTGCGTCCGGGCGACATCATCGTTGCCAGAAAGAATTTCGGCTGCGGCTCCTCCCGCGAGCACGCACCGCTGGCGATTAAATGCGCCGGCGTCAGCTGCGTGATCGCCGAGACATTTGCCCGGATCTTCTATCGCAATTCCATCAATATCGGTCTGCCGATCATCGAGTGCAAAGAGGCGTCCGAGCGTATTGATGACGGCGACCAGGTGGAGATCGACTTCGACTCCGGCGTCATTACGAATGTGACGAAGGGAGAGTCCTACCAGGGGCAGGCGTTCCCGGAATTCATGCAGAGGATCATTACCGCTGGCGGCCTTGTCAACTATATTAACGAGAAATAGTTAACATAATTTTAACGGAGCCGGATTCCGGTAAAAATTTGCGGAGTAATTTAACACAAATGTAACATTTGCGAAATATATTGAAATGAAAAATTAAATAAAAAAGGATATCCAAGATGGGCGCAAATCCGTGCAGAGTGAATAAAAAGCCGGACTGCGCCCATTTCAGCGGATGGAAATACTCACAAAGATGGAACAGTCCCATTGACTTTACGGCCAGAAATCCAATATAATTACCACTGCAACCGAAAAAACGGGCAAATTAAAGAGCGTATCTCCCACATTTGCTCGATTTTTGTGGAAATTTGTAAGTGAAGGAGAGAAGCGTATCATGCTTGCACTGTGCTCATTTCTCCGGGGCGCGTTCCTGTTTGTGAAAAGCCTTGTGATGCGGGTCGCCAAAAGCGATTACCGGAAAAAGGCGGTCCTCGTCAGCGCAGGATTTGTCTTCGCGGTGGTGGCGTTCACATCCAGCGGCTTCGGCGGAGGAGGAAAAAGCGCGCTGACTGTCTTTGCCGAGGACGCTCCGGTTACGGAGGACGGCGAGGACGGAGCCGGAGAGATCGAAACCGTTACGGAAGCGGATATACGATTGGAACTTACAAAGCAGACGCTCGAAGGGCAGCGGGTCGTCGGAAGCCTTCTTGTGAAGGAAATAAAGGAGGACGAACAGAACCGCAGCCGGGTCCGCAGGGAGCTTGACGATATCCGGGAAGAGATCCGGCGCGAGGAACTGGAGGAAGAGCTGAAAGCCAGAAAGGCGCAGGAGAAAGCCGCGCAGAAGGCGGAAGAGGAACGCCTTCGCCGGGAGGAGGAGGCCAGACGCCTGGAGGAGGAACGGCGCAGCAGGGAGGAGGAAGAGGCCAGACTGGCGGCTGCGGCGGTGCCCATGACGCGGGAGGATTATCAGGTGCTTCTGCGTATCGTGCAGGCCGAGGCGGGGATCTGCGATTCAAAGGGCCGGATCCTGGTGGCCAATGTGATTCTTAACCGTGTCCGCAGCGACGCGTTCCCGGATACGGTGACCGGCGTGGTTTACCAGAAGTCTCAGTTTTCACCGGTGACGGACGGCTCCATCGATACGTGTAAGGTGACCGGGGAGACGATAGACTGTGTGGACCGGGCTATCCGGGGAGAGGACTACTCGCAGGGAGCGCTGTATTTTATGAACCGCAGAGGCTCCTCCTCGAAAAATACAAGATGGTTCGATAACCACCTGACGTATCTGTTCAGCCATGACCGGCATGAGTTTTTTAAATGAAAACTTGACTTTTTACCGAAAAAGTGAGATAATAAACACAGAATCAGGAGATTGTCCTAACAGAATACAGGGGGAACCGCCGGCAGAGAATGTTCTGCTTATGCGGCTTCCCCTTTTATCGTGTTGATCGGAGGACACGCCCGAATTTCTGACACCGGAGGGATATAAAGAGGCATGAAGAGACGGTATATCCTGTTTGACCTTGACGGAACGCTGACGGATCCGGGGCCTGGCATCACAAGATCCGTACAGTACTCGCTTCGGAGCTACGGCATTGAGGAGGAGGATCTGACAAAGCTCTATCCGTTTATCGGTCCGCCGCTTAAAGACAGCTACATGAAGTATTACGGATTCCCGGAGGAGCAGGCATCGGAAGCCATCGGACGTTACCGGGAGTATTATACATCCGGAGGAATGTTTGAAAACCGGGTGTACGACGGGATCCCGGAGATGCTTCTGAAGCTGAAGAACGCGGGCGCGGTGCTGGCTGTTGCGACCTCCAAGCCGGAGGAGTTTGCCGTGCGGATCCTGGAACATTTCGATCTGTACCGGTACTTTGACCGGGTCGGCGGCGCCAGCATGGACGAGGTTCGCGTGAAAAAAGGAGAGGTGATCGGCTATACCTTAGAAGCTATGGGAGTGAACGACCGGCGGCAGGTGATCATGGTGGGCGACCGGGAGCATGATGTCCTCGGAGCCCGTGAGAATGGCCTGGACTGTGTCGGCGTCCTCTTCGGATACGGAAGCAGGGAGGAACTTAAGGAGGTGGGAGCGTACAGAATCGCGGAGACGGTTGAAGAGCTTACGGAGTGTCTGCTGGAAGAAGTGAATGGTCTGTAAGGTATATAATCGCGGAAATTGTTTATTTTACGGAAACCGTTATTGTTGTCCGAACAAGAATATACGAATAACGATATCAGCAAAGCGTAAATATAAGCCCGGAATAGTAGGTTGGTTTGCATTGTCAGAAAGGATGATCGGATTTGTTTGAAAAGGGCGAATATATCGTGTACGGAATGACGGGAGTATGCCGTGTGAGTGATATCACGGAGATGAACATGGACGGATTAGCCACCAGCAAGCTGTACTATGTACTGGAACCGGCCGGGACGGACGGGAGCCGGATCATAACCCCTGTAGAAGGGAATAAAAATGTCATGCGGCGTATTATGACAAGCGAAGAGGCGTATGACCTGATCGACGGGATCCGGGATATCGACAGCCTGAACGTCCGGGATGACAAGCAGCGGGAAAACTGCTATAAAGAAGCGCTTAAGACCTGCGACTGCAGGGAATGGGTCGGAATTCTCAAGACTCTCTATTTCCGCAAGCGGGACCGCCTTAACCGCGGCAAGCGGATGACGGAGGTAGACGAGCGCTATATGAAGAAGACAAAAGAGAATCTGTTCGGCGAACTGGCGATCCCTCTGGGGATCACGACGGCTGAGGTAGAGAGATTCATCCTATCGCGGCTGGAAGAACATGACTGAAACGCGCGTCGCAGCGGCCCGGGAGGATACAGGACTCCCGGGCCGTTTTATTGCGTCAGTATGTAAGTAAGGCGCCGGTGACGCGTTTTTTGTATTTCCGTGCGGGCAGGGTGCCGGCGGCGCGCTGCCTGTGCCGCAAATTTTATTAAGTGTAAAGCAAAAATACTTGACACCACGGAAGTTATCGTGTATGATAGCCAGGGTGAGCGAGTATGAAGACCATCGGCGAGCAGGCTATGCTCTATGATTTCTATGGAGAGCTTCTGACGCAAAGACAGCGGCAGATCTATGAAAGCGTCGTGTTCGACGATATGTCCCTGGGCGAGATCGCCGAGGAGCAGGGAATCAGCCGGCAGGGCGTCTATGATCTCGTGAAGCGCTGCGACAGGATCCTGGATGAATATGAGCGGAAGCTTAAGCTGGTGGAGAAGTTCCGCCGGACGAAGACGATGGTGGAGCAGATCCGCAGGATCGCCGAGGAATCGAAGCCCGGAGGCGACCGGGACCGCCTGGAGGAGATCGAGCGGATCGCGGAGGAGATCAGTAAACTGTGAGGAGAATCTATGGCTTTTGAGAGTTTGTCGGACAAACTGCAGAACGTTTTTAAGAACCTCAGGGGCAAGGGACGCCTGACCGAGGCGGATGTGAAGGCCGCTCTGCGGGAAGTAAAGATGGCCCTTCTTGAGGCCGACGTCAGCTTCAAGGTCGTTAAGCAGTTTATAAACTCCGTGCAGGAACGGGCTGTCGGCGAGGATGTTCTGGGCAGTCTGACGCCGGGGCAGATGGTTGTCAAGATCGTTCACGAGGAACTGATCGCTCTTATGGGCAGCGAGACTACAGAGATCGCGTTAAAGCCCGGAAGCGAGATCACCGTGATCCTGATGGAAGGCCTGCAGGGCGCCGGTAAGACGACGACGGCGGCCAAGATCGCCGGGAAGCTGAAGGCGAAGGGCCGCAGGCCCCTTCTGGTCGCCTGCGACGTGTACCGCCCGGCTGCGGTCGAACAGCTTCAGATCAATGGCGAAAGGCAGGGCGTGCCGGTGTTTTCCATCGACGGTTCCAAAAGCCCCGTGGATATAGCCAGTGCGGCCATGGAGCACGCGAGGAAGAACGGCTTTAATGTGGTCATCCTCGATACGGCCGGACGTCTCCATATCGATGAGGATATGATGCGGGAGCTTCAGGATATCCGCGCGGCGGTGGCGGTGGATCAGTCCATTCTGGTAGTGGATGCCATGACCGGGCAGGATGCGGTAAATGTGGCTGAAAGCTTTGCGGATAAGGTGGGCATCGACGGCGTGATCCTGACGAAGCTGGACGGCGACACCAGAGGCGGCGCGGCGCTTTCCATCAAGGCTGTGACCGGCAAGCCGATCCTCTATGTAGGCATGGGCGAGAAGCTGTCGGATCTGGAACAGTTCTATCCGGACCGGATGGCATCCCGGATCCTGGGCATGGGCGATATCCTTTCCCTGATCGAGAAGGCGGAGCAGGAGGTAGACGAGGCCAAAGCCAGGGAGATGAGCCAGAAGCTTCGCAAGGCGGAGTTCGATTTTAACGATTTTCTGGATCAGATGCGCCAGATCCGGAAGATGGGCGGCATGAACAGCATCCTTGGCATGATGCCGGGAGTCCCTCAGATGAAGGGCAATATGGATGTGGATGAGTCCGCGATGGACCGGGTCGAAGCGATCATCCTGTCTATGACGAAGGAGGAACGCGCCAATCCATCGGTCTTAAATCCTTCCCGCAAGCAGCGTATCGCGAAGGGAGCCGGCGTGGATATAAGCGAGGTAAACCGGATCGTCAAGCAGTTCGACCAGATGAAGAAGATGATGAAGCAGCTGCCCGGCATGATGGGCGGCAGGAAGCGCCGCGGCGGTATGTTCGGCGGGCTGGGCGGAATGTTCGGAAAGATGCCGTTCTGAGGATCCGGCGGGTGCAGGAGTTTTTCATGAGCTGGCAGAGCAGATATTACATTTGCTTTTCCATAGAAAGAAGCAGGCTGCGGCCTGCCGTCGGGCAGACAGATGCAGCAGGGATGCGGCCGCCGCGGGCTTAATGGACCGGAGGCGGGGATATTTCGAGGATAAGGAGGTGAAACGGACATGGCAGTAAAGATGAGACTTAGAAGAATGGGCCAGAAGAAGGCGCCTTTCTATAGAGTTGTAGTCGCGGATTCCAGGTCTCCCAGAGACGGAAGATTCATCGAGGAAATCGGTTATTACGATCCGAACAAGGAACCCAGCGAGATCAAGTTCAACGAGGAAGCAGCGAAGAAATGGTTAGCGAACGGCGCCCAGCCCACAGACAGAGTTGCGAAGCTCCTTAAGCTGGCGGGCCTCCAGTAATTGAGGTGAAGGATTATGAAAGAATTAGTTGAAGTCATGGC
>CANQBX010000071.1 GCA_947589095.1 uncultured Lachnospiraceae bacterium | reverse complement strand
CTCAAGAAGCTGGGCTTTGAGACCATCATCGTCAACTGCAACCCGGAGACCGTGTCCACCGACTACGACACCTCCGACAAGCTGTATTTCGAGCCGCTGACCCTGGAGGACGTGCTGAGCATTTACCATAAGGAGAAGCCTCTCGGCGTTATCGCCCAGTTCGGCGGCCAGACGCCCCTTAACCTGGCATCCGACCTGGAGAAGAACGGCGTCCGCATCCTGGGCACGGCCCCGTCGGTCATCGACCTGGCGGAGGACCGCGATCTGTTCCGCGCAATGATGGAGAAACTCGATATCCCGATGCCGGAATCCGGCATGGCCACCACCGTGGACGAGGCCCTGACCATCGCCAACCAGATCGGCTATCCGGTCATGGTGCGCCCCTCCTATGTGCTGGGCGGCCGCGGTATGGAAGTCGTCTACGACGACGAGAGCATGACCGGTTATATGCAGGCAGCCGTCGGCGTGACTCCTGATCGGCCCATCCTGATCGACCGGTTCTTAAACCACGCCACTGAGTGCGAGGCCGACGCCATCAGCGACGGCGAGCACGCCTTCGTGCCCGCGGTCATGGAGCATATCGAGCTGGCCGGCATCCATTCCGGCGACTCGGCGTGCATCATCCCGTCGGTCCACATTTCGCAGGAGAACTTAAAGACCATTGAGGAATACACACGAAAGATTGCCGTGGAAATGAACGTTAAAGGCCTGATGAACATGCAGTACGCCATCGAGAACGGCAAGGTCTACGTGCTGGAGGCCAACCCCCGCGCGTCCCGAACCGTACCGCTGGTGTCCAAGGTCTGCAACATCCGCATGGTGCCGCTGGCTACCGAGATCATCACCTCGGAGCTGACCGGCCGGCCGTCGCCGGTTCCGGCCTTAAAGCCCCAGGACATCCCCTACTACGGCGTCAAGGAAGCAGTCTTCCCCTTCAATATGTTCCCGGAGGTAGACCCGCTCTTAGGCCCGGAAATGCGTTCCACCGGCGAGGTGCTTGGCCTTTCCACCTACTACGGCGAGGCCTTCTACAAGGCCCAGGAAGCCACCCAGACCAGGCTGCCGCTTGAGGGCACAATCCTGATCTCGGTCAACGCCAAGGATAAGCCTGAAGTGGCAGAGATCGCGGAGGAATTCGCGCTGGACGGCTTTAAGATCCTGGCGACCGGGCGCACCTATGACGTCATCCGTCAGGCGGGGATCCCGGCAGAGCGGGTGAATAAGCTCCATGAGGGGCGGCCCAATATCCTGGATCTGGTGACCAACGGAACGATCCAAGCCATGGTGAATTCGCCGTCCGGCAAGGACAGCGCCCATGACGACAGCTATCTCAGGAAGGCAGCCATCAAGGCGAAGATCCCGTACTTCACAACGATGGCGGCGGCCCGCGCGGCGGCTAAGGGCATCAGTTATGTGAAGACCCACGCGCAGGCTGAGGTGAAGTCCATTCAGCAGCTGCACAGTGAGATCCGCGATAAAGAATAGACGCGCATTGTCATAAGACAGATGTTAAAGAACCTGATCCGACGGAATTCCGGTTTCCGAACGGATCAGGTTTTTTGTAATCATGCACAGGGTCGTGAAAGATACGCGCAGGCCCCTGCTCCTCCTGAGGTTCAGGTTTGCTCGCGGGAAAAGTCTAAGTTCACAGCGATTTGCTAAAAACATCACGAAAAATGGACAACTCGCTTCGCTCAAACACGTCCATTTTTCGTGATAACGCAAATCACCGTTCACTAAGACTTTTCAGCCGCTCGCAAAATTCACCTCAGGAGGAGCAGGGGCCTGCGCTGGTTTTTCCGGGAGCAGGAGCCTGCGCTGGTTCTTCCGGGATTAAGGGCCTGCGCTGGTTCTTCCCCTTCTCCCCTCCCGCCAGCGACAGCACAGCGGGGCAGGCGGGGGCTTGGCGCATCCCGGGCGCGATTTGCGGAGAAGGGTTAGTCCTTCTTAGCGGAAAAACGGGCCGTTTCGGGAGCCGAGCCCCTGACCTCCAGTCAGGGGCGAGAGTCAACCTGAGTGAGAAATCCTTTCAGGATTTCTCACGAATTTGACGGTGCCCCGAAACGACCCGTTTTTCCGCTAAGAAGGACTTCCCTTCGGAGCCATGAGCGCACGGGATGCGCCAAGCCCCCGCCTGTCCCGCGTCCCCCCGCGACGATGTGCATAACCCCCCAGCCGCGAAACCATTCAGCGCTTTTTCACTACCCCATCTCTCCCCTTCCTATCATCTCACTCACGCAGATCGCCCCATAAGGCCTGATACTCATCCGATAAGCATTCCCCGCGCCCAGCGCCTTCTCGATCATCTCAATATACTCATCCACAACATCATTGGGCAGCATCGCCATGATCACTCCCGCGAACCCGCCGCCATGCACCCGGCAGGCGCCCCGCTGCTTCTTCGCGATAAACAGCTCCGTCAGCGCCAGGGCGATCGTGATGCCCTGCTCCTGAACCGTAGCCTCCGTGTAACAGTTCTGCAGCCATTTCCATGAAGAATTACCGGAGGCCGTAATATTCGCAAGAAAATCATTAAAACGCCCCTCCTTCAGAGCCGCTACCTCCGCGTCCACCCGCTTATTCTCCTCAAAGAAATGCAGCGCCCGCATGACCGACCGATCCCCGGCATAAGCCCTGACTTCTGCCAGACGCTCGATCACCTGCTCCTCCGTGATCTGCGCGCAGACCTCCTTGCCGAAAAACTCCGCCACCTTTTTCATCTCACCGGGTACCGACGAATAATCCGCGCTGAGATCCGCATGGCCCTTTCCGGTATTCACGATGATCAGGCTGTGCTCCTGCGACGCGAAATCAAATTCGATCTTCTCCACCTTCGGCGCCTGGGGCTCATAGAAATCGATCGTGATCAGGCCGCCGACCGCGCAGGCCATCTGATCCAGAAGCCCCGACGCTTTGTTCCAGTAATGGTTCTCCGAATATTTCCCGATATGGGCATAAGCCACCGCGTTCATGCGGCCGTCGTTAAAAAATGTATTCAGCATCGAGCAAAGAAGCATCTCAAACGCTGCGGAAGAGCTTACTCCCGCGGAGCTGATCACATTGCTGGTGATGACCGCGTCAAATCCGCCCACCTCGTAGCCGGACTCCTTAAACCCCATCAGAAGCCCCTTCACCAGATCCTCCGTCCCCGCCATAGCCGGGCTGGGGGCCAGATCATTCAGATCGATCGTAAACTCCTGATCAAAGGTCTGACTGACGATACGGACTTTATCCGTATGATTGACCGCCGCCGCGCCTACGCAGTCCAGGTTAATGCTGCCGGCCAGCACCTTGCCATGGTTGTGATCCGTGTGATTGCCGCTGATCTCCGTACGTCCCGGAGAGCTGAAGAGCATTACGTCCTCTTCGCCGAATTTATCCGCGAAATCCCGCACCAGCTTCCGATAGCGGACTGTGTTTTCCGCCGCCTTATCCCCATACAGCTTTTCAAATAATTCCCCTGCCTTCGCCGATTCCAGTTGTGTCAATCCTCTGCCGATCTCCATATGGTCTCCTTTCCGCGGCCGTTCCGGCCGTCTCGTCATCGATCTGCGATGCAGGAAAGCGCGCCGCGGCGTTTCCCTGCATACCGGCGCGATCCGCGCCCCTTAACGCCCTTCTGTCTGAAGCGGTTCTGCCGCGTCATGGTCGGTTCCGGTCTCGGATGTCTCCGGAACGCTCTCCGCCTGCGCCTCTTCCGGCCGCGGAAGCTCCCGCTGCCGTCCGGCCAGCTGCATGGCCGCTTCGCGCGCTTTGGCCTCTGCCTGATCGGCCGCCTCCGTCGCGCGCCGCAGCTCCTTCTCATCCATCTTCTCCTGCAGCTGGCGGATATCCGTCTTCTCCTTTACCTTCCGCGCCATGCCGCAGCGTATGGCGGCGGTAACCGCGATCACGATCAGAAGTACGATCACAACCCAGAAGATAATCCCCGGCACATTGACCGAAGAGCCGGACTCCTCCACTTCATAGGCTGTCCCCCGCATTTCCAGGGAAACGGTTCTTCCGTCCGCACTGCGGACGACGCCCTGATCCGCAAGCCTCTTAAGCTGCCGGCCGTCAGGCTCCGCCACGGAGCCTCCGATACCTTCAAAGCCTATCTCATACGTGATTGAATGATCCTCCGCCGCGTCCGCGAGAAATTCACTGTAATCCGCCGTCTCCGCGTAGGAAAACCTCTTCCGGAAGCTGAAGGGACCGCCTTCCGTCTTCCAGGATATCTCCGTCGCGCCGCCCAGGATCCGTCCGGAGAGCTCCGTTATCACAAGGGCCTCTCCCTTCATGGAAATGACAACCTCAAACCCGTTCCCGCCTGCTTCAGCACCGATCTCGCAGCCGCCGGACAGATCCGCCCCGGAACCTTCTCCGTCTCCATCCGCTGCTTTCTCACCGGCCGCTCCGCCTCCGGCGCCGCTTTCCGCCGCGCTTCGCTCCCTGAGCCGGTTCACGATCTCTTCCCGATGCGCCTCTCCCGGCGTTTCCTGCAGCGTCAGCCTTATCTCTCTTTCCAGGATATTCCCGTCCTTTACCGTCGTCCGGATATCCGTATGGCCGACCCGGTAGACTCTGGAAAACCCGAACCCGGCCGTCAGCCTGTCCGTCCGCTCCGCGCAGACCAGCCGGCAGCCCTCATAATCGCCGCCCAGCGCATCCGCCTGTCCGGCCGGGAGCTCCGCCGCTCCGCTTAATTCAATGCCGTTCTCCGCCTTCACATAATACCCGGCATAAACGGTCTCCCCATTCTCACAGCCATAAGCGGCCAGATCCATTGTCTCTTCCCAACGGTCAGCAAACGCGAATACATTCGCGCCGGACTCTGTCTCCGAGACCGCGGCGCCGCCCTCCCGGGCAGCCAGCACCGTCCGGCTGAATGCGTTCAGTTCCTCGAGGCTTAAATCCTCCTTCCGGACTGTCAGCGTTGCGCCGTTTCCGTAAAGTTCCCATTCGGAAACGGCATCCGGAGGAACCATGCCCTCCAGGTATGCCTTCAGCTCATCGCCGTTGGCCTCCATGGACGGCTGCGGCACATAGATCACAAACTCCCGGTCGTACCGGTCCATGGCTTTTATGACAGTCAGCACATCGATCTTCTCAAGGGACGTTCTTACCAGCTCATCGACCCGGATCATAAAATCCGCTCTGTAGCTGCGGTCTCCATACGAAAGCATGGTAGAACCCGCCCGGAAGATGCCGTCCGCCGCATCCGCCGTCACCAGTCCCTCGGAAACGAGCGCGTCCTTAAGCCATGCCAGCAGATCCGCGCTCGTAAAATCCTCCATAACCCGGATTCCCTTCGCCCAGACGGAATCCGATGCCTCCATCTCCAGCTCCGCGCTTCTGCCGGTGATCACCTTCACCTTCACCATATAATCGGCCGGCGAATCGAACGCCAGCTCCACATGGTACTGATCCGTATTCCCGTTCTTTACATAACTCCAGGTAAGCTCCTGCGGACAGTTCTCCTCGATCAGCCGGTTCAGAACATCGATCGTCACAGGAGAATTTCCGGAAACCATGCCCGCCGGTATCGTCACATCCATAACGCGGACGCCGGACAGATCCTCATTCACCTTCAGCTGTGTATCGACAGTCGCTCCGTATATACCGCATCCGGCCAGCAGGCACACTGCCGCCGCCATCACCGCCAGGAAACGGAGCCGGGCTGTCCAGGTTCGTAGATTCATAGATTTCGGCCTCCTTTGTACCAAAATACCGTTTACCGTTTATACCGCCATCCTTCCGTTTATATCATAACTCGCAGGAGCGGATTTATCAAACGGTTTCTCAACAAAAAAGGCGCCTGCCGGCCGTAATGGCCGGAAAACGCCCATCGCCCGTATGATCCGGATCATATGGACAGGATGATGCCTCCGTCGCTTGCGTAAACCGTAGCTACGCCGGCTGTCTCCGTGATCAGCACGTCCTTAAAATCCACCAGCTTCAGAAGCTCTCTCTTCACAAGCTCGGCGCGTTCCCGGTTATTGCAGTGAGCGATCACCGGAATCCGCTCCTCCGGCTTCTCCGCCCGGCTGACCGCGGCGGCACACATCTTCACGAGCGCACGGTTGATCCCGCGGGCCTGATCCAGCTTGATGATCACGCCCTTCTCCGCGCTCATGACCGGCTTGATGTTCAGCGCCGTAGCGATAAACGCGGAAACCCCTGTCAGCCTTCCGTTCTTCTTCAGCGCGTCCAGACTCTCCAGCACGAAATAGGTGCGCATCTTATCCGCCTTGAACGCCTCGATCCGCTCCACGATCTCTTCAAATGCCATGCCGGCCTCGCTGTACTCCTGGATCATCATAGCCAGCCGCATCTCTCCCGGCGATGCCGACCAGGAATCGATGACCGCTATATTCTTCGGCCCGAACTCCTCCTCGTACATCTTCTTCCCCACCACGGCGCTGTTATAGCTGCCGCTTAACGGACTGGACAGCGTAATCACATATACATTCTCCTCCGGACACATATAAGCCTGCTTAAATGTCTCCGGCGACGGGCATGCAGTCTTCGGGCAGTCGGGACTCTCGCGCACCAGCTTCAAAAAAGCCTGCTGGTCGAACGTCTCGTCGTCAACGACGTGCACATCACCCACCTGAAGCGTCAAAGGAATGATCTGAAAATGCGGATCCTTCCTCATCTCAGCCGTAATATCCATACAGCTGTCACCAATAATCTTATAACTCATACTCCCCTCCGCGACCACGACTATTAGACGTAGTATTTTTTACTACGTCTAATTATAATGAATACTGTGAAAAATGTCAATGATTTACAGATGGATCGGCATATCATTTTGCCGTCTTTCGCGTCAGACGATCGAATAGAGGATCAGACCCGCCAGACCGGATCCGGCCATAACCGCGATCGGGTTCAGTTTCCACTTTCTGAGGCAGAAAAACCCCGCGGCAAATATAAATACCGCAGCCGGATCGATCCCGCTTATGTCAGCCGGAAGGCTCCTCTGGCCGAAGAAGGCCATAAATACGATAGACAGACCCGCCGACGCGATCATCGCGACGACCGCGGGACGGAGCCCGGCCAGGACGCCCTGCACCAGGGTCAGCGTCCGGAAATGATAATACAGCCACGCCAGCGTCATCACGATCACGCAGGACGGCGCCACACAGCCAAACGTCGCCGCCAGCGCCCCCCGAAAGCCCGCCACGCGGATTCCCACGAATGTAGCCGAATTAATGGCAATCGGTCCCGGCGTCATCTCCGCGATCGCCATGATGTCGGCAAACTGTCCCATCGTCAGCCAGGGGTGGATATCCACTGCCTGCTGCTCGATCAGCGGCATAGCCGCATAGCCGCCGCCGATGCTGAACAGCCCGATCTGAAAAAAGCTCCAGAACAGTTCCAGATAGATCATGACCCGCCTCCCTTATCCGGCCGGGATTGCCCGGACTCCGTCTCCTCCCGCTTCGCATGGGATGCACGGATCACCGTATCCGCCGCGCCGGCAGCGCCGCAGACAAGAATGACCGCCACAACTCCGATTCCGAAGAAGCGCACCGCCGCGAACGCGGCGATGAGCATAACGGCCGGCAGCGCCCGTCTGCCTTTAAGAAGTCCCCCCGTCATGGTGACGACCACATCGCAGATCACCGCGCCGACGCCGGCCAGCATTCCGGCCATGATCCGGTTCACGGCCGCATTATCACGAACCGCCTGATAGCACAGCGACACCAGCGAGATTATGATCAGCGGCGGCGTCACCGTTCCCAGAACCGTCAGAAGCGCCCCCGCAAATCCGGCCACGCGGTAGCCTGCCAGAATGGAGGCGTTGACCGCGATGGCCCCCGGCGAGGACTGAGCGATCGCCACCAGATCCAGCATCTCCTGTTCCTCGATCCAGTGGAGCTCATCCACGAATTTCTGGCGCATCAGCGGAATGATCACGAAGCCCCCGCCGAACGTACAGGCGCTCAGTTCAAAGGTAGACCAAAACAGGGTCCAGTATTTCCGCGCTTTGCCGTTCACCGGTCCGTCTCCTTTCCGCTCCCCGCAGCTCAGCCTACCAGCTGCATCATGATCGCATTGCTCCTGGCAAGGAACTCTGTCATACGCTCCGGGCTTAAGCTTCCATGGCTTAAGGAAGCCATATCGTAAAGCTGCTTACAGATCTTCTCGGTCAGTTCGCCTTCCTCATGGGCAAGAACGTACTGGACCAGCTTATGGTTGGCGTTGAGGATTAGGGTCTCGCCCATGCCGCCGAACATATCGTTATCCATGCCGTACATATTGTACATGCGCATCATATCCTGCATCCGGCGGTTCTCCTCGGACAGGGTGATCATGGAAGCCAGCTGCTCGTCCTTCAGCTTCTCCACCTTGATCTCCAGCTTATCGTTGCCGATGGCCTTCTTAAAGGTTCCGGCCAGCTTCTCGCTGTCCGCCTTGAAGCTTTCCGCGTCCTCTTCCTTCACTTCCTCCTTAAAGGTGGAGCTGACGTCCGCGTCGATGCGCAGGAACTTAACGCCTTCATGCTTCTGCTCCATCTGGGTGATGAAGGGGCTGTCGATCGTGTGCTTTAGGATGACCGCGTCCAGGCCCTCCTTCTTAAACATATTGATGTACTGGCCCTGTTCCTTCTCGTCGGTCACGTAGTAGATGATGTTCTCGTGCTTCTCCTTCGCCGCGTCCAGGCAGTCCTGCAGCGTCAGGTATTTGCCGTCCAGGTTCTTGAAAATGATATAGTCCTTCATCTTCTCCTCGAACTTCTCATCCTTCAGACAGCCGAACTTGATGAAGGGGCTGATGTCGTCCCAGTATTTCTCGTAATTCTCCCGGTCGGTCTTGCACATGCCGGACAGCTTGTCGGCCACCTTCTTCGTGATGTAGTCGGAGATCTTCTTCACGAAGCCGTCGTTCTGCAGCGCGCTTCTGGACACGTTAAGCGGCAGATCCGGGCAGTCGATGACGCCCTTAAGGAGCATCAGGAACTCCGGGATCACTTCCTTAATATTGTCCGCGATGAAGACCTGGCTGTTATACAGCTTGATCGTGCCCTCCAGGCTGTCGTACTCGGTGTTGATCTTCGGGAAGTACAGGATACCCTTTAAGTTAAACGGATAGTCCATGTTCAGATGGATCCAGAACAGCGGCTCCTTGTAATCCATGAACACCTTCCGGTAGAACTCCTTGTACTGCTCCTCGGTGCACTCGTTGGGATGCTTGTTCCACAGCGGGTTCACGTCGTTTAAAGCCACCGGGCGCTTTAAGATCTTATACTTCTCCTTCGCCGGGGACACCTCCACGACTTCCTTCTCGCCGTTCTCATTCTCCTTCTCCTCGGTCTTGGCCTCCTCGACGATGGTCTCGATGATGGTGTCCTTCTCCGTCAGCTCGTCCTTCTCGATGGTCTCATACTGAGGCTCCGCCGTGGCATTGTCAAGGAAAATGGGCACCGGCATGAAGCCGCAGTACTTCTCGATGACCTCACGGGCCCGGTACTCATTGGCGAACTCCGTGCTGTCGTCGTTCAGATACAGGGTCACCGTGGTGCCGTGGCTCTCCCGGCTGCCCTCGCCCATCTCAAACTCGGTGCCGCCGTCCGACTCCCAGTGAACCGGCGCCGCGTCCTTCTGATAGGACAGGGAATCGATGGTCACCTTGTCCGCCACCATGAATGCGGAATAAAAGCCCAGTCCGAAATGGCCGATGATCTGGTCCTCGTTGGCCTTGTCCTTATACTTCTCCAGGAAATCCTGGGCGCCGGAAAATGCGATCTGGTTGATGTACTCATCCACCTCATCGGCGGTCATACCGAGACCGTTGTCAGAGACCGCGATGGTCTTGTCCGTAGGGTTCACCGTGACCTGGATCTTGTACTCCATATCCTCCGGCTTCTCGTACTCGCCCATCAGCTCCAGTTTCTTAAGCTTCGTGATCGCGTCGCAGCCGTTAGAGATCAGCTCACGGTAGAAGATATCGTGATCCGAATACAGCCATTTCTTGATCACCGGGAAAATGTTCTCGCTGCTTATGGATAAGCTTCCTTTTTTCGTTGCCATGTTGCATCGCTCCTTCTTTTCTCTTTATTTCTTTCCCCGCCGCAGGCGGAAACTCTTTATTTGCGGATCCCTCCGCTCCGCGGCGCGGATTTCTTTTTGCCGCGGCTCACCGGCAGGCCGGCAGGCTGCAGTATTTCCATGCAGGCAAGGCGCCAGTGACGCCTTGACTGTATTTTTCCTCTTCGCAGACAAGTGTAATACCATTTTCCGGATTTGTCAATAGATTTTTAGCACTCAATTTAAACGAGTGCTAGCAATTTTAACTGAATCTATCCTTCCGGATATCCGATTCATACAAGCGCGTATTCGGTCGATTCGCGCGGTTCTATTTACAAACCGAGTTTTCCATACTATAATGATTGCGTACGGAATCTTGAATCTGACAAGATTATTACAAGAAAGGTGGGGAATACATATGAATGAACAAGCGGTTCATCCCAAAGACGACAACTCCATGGCGCTGGGTTCCATGGTCGTCGGCATCATCTCCATCGTCACCTCCTGTTGCTGCTGCGGCGGCATTATTTTCGGAAGCCTGGCGGTGGTTCTGGCGTGTCTGTCCAGAGTGGAGACATATTTTGACAAACGGGCGAAGACCGGTCTGATCTGCGGCATTATCGGTATGGTCTTAAGTATTGCCGCAGGCATCGTGATCCTTGTCTATCTGGCAGCGGCGGGTTCGTCCGGACTCGCCGGATCCGGTTTCCATTACTAAGGAGGTGCGCGATATGGATATCAAACGGTCTGATCTGAAATTATACGCCCGCAGGGCTCTTAAGGGGAACTGGGGCGTCGTGATCGGCGCAACGCTGATCAGCATGGGCATTGCCTACCTGTTCACGGTCGCCCTGAACGCGGTTCTGTTCGCGGCTCTGGGAAGCGGGATCAGGGCTCTGTCCGGGATCTTCTCCGCCGCCGCGGCGACAGTGCCCAAAGGAAATGTATCCATCGGAACCCTGATCGTCATACTGGTCATCCTGTATTTTGTATATCTGGTGGTTATGCTCCTTATGAGCGTCGGCTACCAGAGACTCTATCTGGATGTGGCCGCCGGGCAGAAGGGGAAGCTCACCACTCTGTTCTGGGCCTTCACCCACAGTCCTTGGAAATTCATTTTGATCTCTGTGCTGGTGGCGCTTCTGGAGGGGATTACCATGGTGCCGGTCTACATTATGACCTTCGCGGCCGCGCTGACAGGCGGAAGCGGCTTCGCGGCTGCCTTCCTGCTCATATATGAGATCCTTTTCCTGATCGTCTACGCCTATGTTCTGCTGACCTTCAGCCAGTTCTATCTGATTCTGGTGGAGGATCCGGCAAAAGGCATCTTCGAAGCGCTGGCGGAAAGCCAGCGTATGATGAAGGGCAACCGCGGCAAATATTTCGTGCTGTGCCTGAGCTTCTTCGGGATTTCTCTCCTGGCCGCGTTCAGTTTCGGACTGGCCGCGCTGTGGCTCTCGCCGTACGTCGGCTGCACGATGGCAATGTTCTATCTGGGACTTAAAGGCCAGGTTCCGGAAATAGTAAAACAAAGTCCGGCCGGACGCGCCGCGGCGAACGCACCGTACACCGGCCCGACCTACTATCAGGAACAGCCGGTTCCGCAGCAGGGAACATATTATCAGCAGCCGGCGCAGACGACACCACAGGAGTCTTATTACCAGCAGCCGGCGCAGACGACGCCACAGGGGACTTATTACCAGCAGACGGCACAGACGACACCACAGGAGTCTTACTACCAGCAGCCGGCGCAGACGGAACCACAGGAGTCTTACTACCAACAGCCGGCGCAGACGGAACCAACGCCGACCGCGCAGCAGGCTGAAGAAAGCACAGTCCCGCAGCAGCCGGATGAGACGCCGGTTTCTCAGCCGGACGCGCCTTCGGACAGGGACATTCCTTCGGACACTCCGCTGGCATAAGGCGCAATATACAGCGCATACCCGTCATAGGACATAAAAGGAAACGCATAGGATACACCAAGCTCATCAAAAAGGTGGTCCTGTGCGTTTTGCGTATCTCCGAACTGAAACAGAAGGAAGTCATCAACGCCGAAGACTGCCGGCGTCTCGGCTTCGTCGGCGATGTGGATTTCGATATGTGCAACGGCTGCATGACAGCGCTGATCGTTCCCGGTCCCGCCAGCTTCTGCGGCTTTCTTGGCCGTGAAAAAGAATATGTCATCCCCTACTGCGACATCTGCCAGGTAGGGGATGACATCATCTTAGTCAATGTAAAGAAGAAGGATGTGGAGGCTCCGGTTCGGTAGAGCTTACTCCGCCTTCTCCCGCGCCGCCATCATGGCCCTGATCTTCTCCTCCCAGGATTCTTCCAGCTCCACGCGGCAGTTCCGCAGCTCCATGCCGCTCTGCCCGAAGAAGAAGGTCACGAAGGACGTATTCTGGAACACCGGGTTCAGCGGGATCTCCTGCCTCTGCCACTCCCTGTCCTCACCGGTTAAGGAGATCATTTTCACGATCTGCTTATCCTGGGAAATGGTCACCGGCACCTGAGCGAGACTTCCCTGGTTCGGCACGCGGCACTCCAGCTCCATCCGATACCGGCCCCGCTCCTTCGCCGCCAGCTCGAACATGACGCGGCTGCCCTTGTCCGTCGAAATCTCTTCCACCGGAAGCGCCGCTCCCGCGGCCGGCAGCGCCACGCGGACCAGCGATGAGACGGCGCCCTCTTCCTGAGCCGCCGCGGCCGCCAGATCCCGATCCAGCTCGGTCTCGATGCCCTGCATGCGGGCAAACGCGGGCGTCCGCATCAGGTAGCGGCAGATATTGGCCGCCGCCCGCAGGTATTCGCCGCGGGTAACCTTACCGGCGGCAAGCGCCTTCGCAGAATTATCCTTCTGGGAATTCTCCTCCGCGCTGTTCACCACCATAAACAGGTCGTTCTGGCCGCGAACCATGGCCGCGACATTGTGGACGTCGCCCAGTTCGCCCTCGTCATTGCCGGTGGACCACCAGTCGGTCATGACGATGCCGTCGTAGCCCCATTCCTTCCGCAGGATCGTGGTCAGCATATCGTAATTGCTGGAAGACCAGAAGCCGTTGATCGGATTGTAGGAGGTCATAATGGAATAGCCGCCGCCCTCGCGCACCGCGATCTCGAAACACCTCAGATACAGCTCCCGAAGCGCCCTCTCGGAGACCACCGCTTCCACGCGGTGGCGGTTGTATTCCTGGCTGTTGCAGGCGAAATGCTTCATGGTTCCGGTGACGCCGTAGCGCCCCATACCCCGCAGCTGGGCCGCCGCCATTTTGCCGGTGACCAGCGGATCCTCGGAGAAATATTCGAAGTTCCGGCCGTTTAAGGGATTGCGGTGCAGATTGATACCCGGTCCCAGGAGCGTGTCGATCCTATTCTTGCGAAGCTCCAGACCCTCCCACTCATACAGCTCCTCGGAGAGGGCTTCATTGAAGGAAGACGCCAGGCAGGCGCCGTTGGGCATGGCGAACGCGATGCTGCCGCAGTCCATTCGGATGCCGCTGGGACCGTCGGCGCAGCAGGCCACGGGGATCCCGAACGCCGCAAGGCGCTTTGTCACGCCGCCGAAGGCTCCGGCCGTACCCGGCGTTACCTTCGGAGAGCACATGCCCTCGCCGCGCACCATGCAGAACAGGTCTTCATTCTCCAGCTGGGCCAGGAAGGTCTCCATACTTACCCGTCCGGCCTTCACATCCGCCAGCTTCCAGCCCTGATCACCCGTACAGGCAGGGCTTTCCGGCAGACGCTCCTTTCTCCGCTCCGACGGCTCGACCGTGCGCAGAGGCGCCTTTTCCCAGGTTAAAATGTATTCCGGCTCCGCGCCGGCGTCTCCGGACCTTGCTTCCGGCTTCATCCGGTCAAACTCCGTCACGGGCGCCATGGCCTCTTCGGCCGTCTCAAGAGCCACTGTCCTCTCGATCGAAATGCTTCCGGCCAGACCGGCGCTGCGGACGTCCGTACCCACATAGAAGCCATACTCCCCGGCCTCCAGCACATAGGCGGATTTATAACCGGCCGCTCCGCTGTCATCGTAGGAAGCCGCCGCGCGCCACGGGAATTCCACCGTCACCATCTGGGATTCTCCCGGTGCCAGAAGACCCGTTTTGGCAAAACCGCATAAGACGCGGGCAGGCTTACCGAGAGCCCCCTGGGGAGCCTTCACATAGACCTGGATCACTTCCTTGCCGGCATATGTCCCGGTGTTCGTTACGCGTACATCCGCGCGCAGCCGGCCGAATACATTGCCCGGCATGATCTCCCGGACCCCGGCGTCCGCAAGCGCGAAGCTTGTGTAGGAAAGGCCGAAACCGAAGGGATACAGCACCCTGTCCTTCGCGAAGGTCTCGAAATACCGATAGCCCACATAAATATCCTCGGCGTACACATTTCTCGTGCTGTCGCCGTGATTCTTCGTAGAAGGATAATCCTCGATATCCCAGGCGATCGTGTCGGCCAGCTTGCCGGACGGAGTCACCGTGCCGTCAAGCACGTCAAGAACGCCGTTCCCGCCTTCCTGGCCGCCCTGCCACACATAAAGCACCGCCGCGGGCTCGTACGTCTTCACCCATTTCATATCGATGATATTGCCCACATTCAGAAGCACCACGGTCCGCTCAAACACATCGCAGACATTCTTAAGCATCTGCTCCTCCGCATCCGTCAGCAGGTAGCTGCCGGCCTCCGCCTTATTGTCCTGGTCCTCTCCGGCTGTCCTTCCGATGATCACGATGGCCGTATCCGACTCCTCCCGGGCTGCCTTCACAAATTCTTCCGAAAGCGGCATCTCCTCCTGGTGCCAGGGTTCTCCGGCCCAGCCCACGCCTTTATCATAAGGATGATCCGCAAGCCACGTCTCATAAGCCGCCATTACGGTCTGATTCAGTACAAAGCCGCTTCCCGCGAGCGCTTCCCGGATACCGGTCACATAGCTGGCGTTCACCAGACCGCCGGAGCCGGTGCCGCTCTTGTAGTAATTGAACTGGCTTCTTCCGAACAAGGCGATCTTCGCGCCCCCGGAAAGGGGCAGCACATCGCCCTCGTTGCGCAGAAGAACGGCGCCTTCTGCCGCCGCTTCCCGCGCCTTCTTCGCATATTGCTTCAAATCAAAGATCTTCTCTGCCATGGTAGCCTCTCCTGTCTGTGAATTTGTTCAAAGATTAACGTACTGCCATCATCTGGATTATACAATGGAAGATCTCTTTTTTCAAGCAATGTTTGCATTCATTCCCCGCATAACGGTCGCGGCCAGAACCGGCACGCACAGCATGACCCCCATCATGTAGCGCACGATCAGGCAAGGGCCCAGAAGCAGGGTCAGCATATAGCCGGCGCAGAACAGCGGCAGGATCAGATAGAGCCAGCGTCGGCGGACAATGATCAGGATTCCCGCCGCCAGGACGATCCAGGCATAGAAAGACGTATAGAACAGGATCGATACGGCCGGCAGATATTTCTGAATATTGGCGTCCGTAAACCAGGTATAGACCTTCTTAAGCGGGGGGAACAGGCTTCGGGCTTCCAGCACATGCGTTTCATCTAGCGGCTGGCTCATTTCATACTCCAGATAGCAGCTGGAATCTCCTCCCAGATACCAGATCCCCATCGTGTTATAGAGGGGGGCCTTCACATATTCCGACGGGAACCGCCTTCCCAGCCTGAACCATAAACTGAGGAATTCACGCTTATGCGTTTTCAGGTAATCGTCGTCAAGACCGTCCTTAACCGGATCGGACAGCCAGTATTTATACTGAACCAGGGCGTCCTCCCGGATATAACGGTACAGCTCCTCTTTATCCTCCCGGCTTATCTCCTCCTGATGATAGACATAGGTTCTCGCAAGCTGCTGGCAGGGAACGCTGAGCATCTCGCCTATACTGCCGGACTGGGCCTTGAGCCCCCCGGCAAGCGCCGCAAAACCGCCTTCGATCAGCAGAACGGCCGCCAGCGACACGACCGTCAGCCGGAGCAGGAAACCGCCGCTGCCGCTGCGCCGGCCGGCAGCCAGCCACGCCGCAAACAGGCACGCCGCAAAAAAAGCCAGCCCGTAAACGGCATTATTGCGGAACAGCCCCATCAGTACGGTCACGGCCAGAAAGCCCGCCAGCTTTCGGCCCGTATAGACCCTGCGGTCACGGATCATATCGCAGAGACACACAAACACGATCAAAAACAGGAATCCGAAAGGCGTGTCCTTGGCGGTAGTGACCCCCAGCACCGGAAACGCGGGGAAAAGGATATAGAACGCCGCTGCCGCCAGCCGGAGCTTTCGGTCCAGCCGCAGCTTATACAGGAAACGCAGCGCCCACGCAGCGCTGCCGGACAGAAACAGCAGCTGCAGCAGCGCGTAAACGGCAAGCCCCGCATTGTAGGATCCGAACACACGCCGCCCGAACTCCAGGATCCATCCGCTCAGCAGCGTATGGAGCAGGGAATGATGCGCACTGTAGCTGCCCGATACGTACATCGACCACTGCCAGATCATGGAGTGGCAGTATATTCCGGGAAAAAACGCCAGATAGCATGGAATGTAACCGGCAAATACCGCCGGCCATGTCCGCAGAAACATCCGGTTCAATTCTCTCTCATCCGTACACGTATCCATTCCGTCGCGGGACATGCCGAAGAGCCGGAAGAAGACCGGTTCCGCCAGAAACGCCAGCGGAAACGCCGCCGCTGCCATCCACAGCGCCGAACCTGCGCTGATAACGGCGGGAATCCCGTTCGCCGCCAGCCTCATTCCCATCCCGAGTTCTTCCGTAAACATGAGAAGCCAGGATAAGCCGAGAGACCAGCCGGCCCTTCGGCCGTCGGTCTCCAGATCTTTCAGCGCCCTTTCCCCCAGCATCAGCGCAGCGCAGAACAGCGCCACCGGCAGAACGCTCTTATTATAATAGAGACGGTCGGAAAGGCCGTAGAGCCTTACCAGAACGCTCACCGCCAGAACATCGGCCGCGGATAGAATGAGATTTACGGTTTTCCTTTTCCCCATAGCTTCCTCCGTCAAAAGGCCGGGGAGTCCGCCGGAACTCCCCGGTCTCGGTTTTGTTTTCTCAGAACAGCGGCACCACCGCGCCCTCGTAGGTATCTTCCATAAATTTCTTTATCTCGTCGCTGGTAAGAGCCTCGATCAGAGCCTGAACAGCCGGATCGTTCTCCTCCCCGCTGCGGACGGCGATCACATTGCCGTAGGTCGTAGCGGCGATGGATTCGGAATCCTCCACAGCCAGAGCATCCGCCACCTTAAATCCGGCCTCGATGGCGTAATTTCCATTGATCACGGCGATATCCACATCCTCGATAACGCGCGGGATCTGGGCTGCCTCGACCTCGTAAAGCTCCAGATTCTTCGGATTCTCCACGATATCGTTCTTGGTGACGGTCAGATCGGCGCCCTCTTTCAGACGGATCAGCCCCTGGGCCTCCAGAAGCAGAAGCGCCCGGGCCTCGTTGCTGGTATCGTTGGGAACCGCCACGACCGCCCCTTCCGCCAGGTCATCCAGGGAAGCGGTCCTGCCAGCATAGATACCGAAGGGCTCATAGTGGATCGCCGCGGCGGATACCAGATTCGTGCCGTTCTCCTCGTTAAAGGACTCCAGATACGGCAGATGCTGGAAATAGTTGGCGTCCAGATCGCCGGACTCCAGGGCCAGATTGGGCTGGATATAATCCACGTACTCCATAACCTGTAACTCATAACCTTTTTCTGCCAAAATATCCTTCGCCGCGTTCAGGATCTCCGCATGGGGCGCGGGACTTGCGCCGACGATAAGCTTAGTCAGCTCTCCGCCGTCTGCCGCAGCCGTCTCCTCCTGACCGGCCGCGCCGTTTCCGGGAGCCGCCGCGGTCTCTCCGGAATCCGCTGCCGCCGTTTCCGCCCCCGTTCCGGACGAGCCGGACGTCTGTCCGCCGCAGGCGGCCAGGGACGCCGCGGCCAGAACGGCCGCTGTCAATACCGACAATTTCCTCAAAGTTTCTTTTCTCATAATATTTCTCCTCCTTTTGGAATGATCTGATGCCGGATACGGAAACCATACCGCCGGCGCCCGTTTCCGTATACCATGCAGTCTATCATAAAGATCCTGACGGATCTTTATTTCCCTTTACCGGATCCGCTTATCGCTCTTTCTGGAAAGCCGGTTCCCCGCCTCCTGGATGATCTGCACCATCACCACCAAAAGCACCACCGACACCCACATCAGAAACGGCTCGTACCGATAATACCCGTAGTTAATGGCGATTGCCCCCAGTCCGCCGCCGCCGGTAAAACCGGCCATGGCCGAGTAGCTCAGGATCGTCGTTACCGCCAGCGCCGCGCCCAGAAGAAGCGACGGCTTCGACTCCGGCAGCAGCACCTTCCATATGATCTGCCAGGTGGATGCCCCCATGGACTGGGCCGCCTCGATGACACCCGCATCCAGCTCCCGGAAGGAGGATTCCACCACCCGGGCCACATAAGGCGCCGCCGCGATGGTCAGCGGGATAATGATGGCCGGCGAGCCGATCCTGGTACCGATCACGATCTTCGAAAGCGGCAGCGCGATAAATAAGAGGATCAGGAACGGCACGCTGCGCAGCAGATTGATGGCCACGCCAAGGATCTTCTGCAGCCAGGGAACCGGACGGATCCCTCCCTCGTCGGTAACGACCAGGACGATTCCCAGCGGCAGTCCGATGATATACGCGAACAGCGACGACAGCGCCGTCATGTAAAATGACTCCCAGATACCCGTTTTCAGCATATTGACCGTTACCGCGTCAAGCTTCATACCCGTCCGCCTCCTCATAAGGAATCTTTATCGAATCTAAGTAATCAATAACCCGTTCCGCATCTGCCTCATCCGCCGGCAGCTGCACCACCATCTGCCCCATGGCCTTGCCCTGGATATCCCTGGTGGCCGCGTACATAATGTTTACCGGCGCCCTGCAGGCCAGGACCATATTGGAAATGATAGGCTCCGCGGATTCTCTGCCGTCAAACAGGATGCGAATGCTCCTCCCGCTTCCGGAACCGCCCGCCGGCCGCTGCGCGGCCTCGCCCATGATCAGCTTCCGGCCGATGGCGGACTGCGGGTTTAAAAATATTTCCGACACCGCGCCCACCTCCGCGATCCGGCTCTGATCGATGATCGCCACCCGGTCGCATATGGCCTCGATTACCGCCATCTCGTGGGTAATCACAATAACCGTCACGCCTAAAGTCCGATTGATCTCCTTAAGGAGCTCCAGGATCTGCTTCGTCGTATTGGGATCCAGGGCGCTGGTCGCCTCATCGCAAAGAATCACCTTCGGGTTGGTCGCCAGGGCCCTGGCGATGGCCACCCTTTGCTTCTGGCCGCCGGACAGCTGGGCCGGATAAGCAAGCGCCCGATCCTTAAGGCCGACCGTCTCCAGAAGCTCCATCCCCCTCTCCCGCGCCTTCTTCTTCGGAACGCCCGTCAGCTCCAGCGGGAAACACACATTGCGGATTACATTTCGCTGGGCCAGCAGATTAAACTGCTGGAAGATCATGCCCATGGACTGGCGCGCCCTGCGCCTCTGCGCGTCGGTCATGGCGGCCATGCTCTGTCCCTCGAAGATCACGTCGCCTTCCGTGGGCGTCTCCAGATAATTGATGCAGCGTACCAATGTGCTCTTGCCCGCGCCGCTTAAGCCGATGATACCGAATATCTCGCCCGCGGATACCTCCAGGTTAATTCCCTGAAGGGCGCGCACCGAACCGTTCGCGGTTTTGAATTCCTTTCCCAGATCCACGATCCGGATGATCGGAGTTTCCATGGAATATACCTCCATTTCTGCTATTGCCGGCGGATCCTGTTCTCCGCCTCCCGGCGCCCGCCAGCCGCGCCGCCTCATCAAAACAGGCTCCCGTCCATATAGGACGGGAGCCTGAACTCTCGTGTTACCACCTAACTTCACCGGATACTCACATATCCGGCCTCAACGGGTACGGCCTTCCGTTCGCAAACGGTACGGATTATACCCTGCCGCTATAACGGGCGCTGCCGTCGAGACCTAACCCATATGATTCGGCCACGCAACTCCAGGACCATGTTCACAAGCTTCATTCTGCTCCTTCTCAGCCTTCGGAGCTCTCTGTGAGAATATCCCCCTGCTACTCTTCCCTTCCAAGTCTTTGGGTTCTGTATTCGGTTGACTTGCGTTCATCTTATGGCATTCTTCACGATTTGTCAAGCGTTTTTTTAATTTTTATCGATTCTTCATCAGCCCGGCTCCGCTGTGCCACGCCTGGCCGATCTTCTCTCCCACGGCATAATACCCATTCTGCATCTGGTCGAACAGGAACGCGTTCAGCTTCCCGGCGTCGATCTTTCCCTTCTCGTCAAGCACCTTCTCGTCGGCCAGGACATTTTCGATCCGGCCCAGCACGCGCAGACCGTAAGGCTCATCCTCCATCTTCACGACGGTGCACTCCAGCGTGACCGGATATTCCTCAATGACCGGCGCGTCCACCCGGCTGCTCTTGACCGCGTGAAGGCCGGTGCGCTCGAACTTATCGGCCATCTTATTCGCCGTGGCAATACCGAAGAAATCCGACGCCTCCAGGGTGTCGGTTCCCGGAATCGCCAGCGTAAACGCTCCCCGCGCCCTAATATTCGCGACCGTCTTGTGAGCGGCCTCCAGATTCAGCGCCACCATATCCTCGGCGCAGATACCGCCCCACGCCATCATCATCTCATCTACAGTGCCGTCCTCATTGTATGTGCCGATCATGTACGTCGGCATCGGGAACAGATACGGCTGTACTCCAAAATCTTTCTTCATCGTCTTCGCTCCTTTACAGATTGTCCGTCCGGCCCCTGCATGAAGCTTTCCCGGCCGCGGCATTATCATTATATCCGGCCTTGGGCACAAAAGCAAGTATCCACGCCCTTATAAATCCATCTATTTTCCGCGCCGCCCCTCAAAATATTCTTCCCTTGTAAGAGTAAATTTCTTAACCTCAATCATCGTGCAATCCTCTGCATCGCCCTCTCCGACAAACGCCAGGAACTCAGCCGCCGCACATTCGTCTTCCTTAAAACCACACGTTGTCATCATTTTACACGAATACGTATTTCCCACTCTGACTGTGGCTTCAAGCTTTGACGGATATATCATTTCCTCTCTTTTACCATATCTGGGCAGAGTTCCCTTTTCGTTCTTCTCCCACCATATTTTCGGCAGTCCATTTTGGAACATCATATCAATAAATTTACTCAAACTTCCCATATTAAAAATGGGGTTCGCACCTTGAAAAATCAATACTTTAGCTCATAAAAAAGCATCA
>CANQBX010000070.1 GCA_947589095.1 uncultured Lachnospiraceae bacterium | reverse complement strand
GAGCCTTTGCCACTTTGCCACTTCGCCACTTCGACCCCAAAACCACCGCCCCATGTATGACCGCATGGGGCTTTTGCTTTGAAAGGAGAGCCTATGAACGATACCAAGACCACACGCACCGCCCCCGCCGTCCCTTTTCCTCTGCCCGTAAAGGAAGCCGGGAAACCCGACCTTGTGAAAAACATTGACGGCACGACCTTTGATATTTACGTCCATTTCAGCCAGACGAGCAAGGAAACCTTTACCGACAAGGTTGTGCGCCTTATTCGCAACGAACCCGACGATGTAACCGAATGAAAAAAGATGATTTTTTTCTTGTTCCTTATTGACAAGTCCCGAAACGGTCGATGACAATGGAGGTGGGGATGGCGTTTACTCGGAAGGTGGAACTTAAACCGGCTGAATCCCGGCCCATAGGGAAGGTCAGTCCCAGCTCTTCCGCGAAATCCTTAAGCACCTCGTCGGTGTCGTCCGGTTCGCAGGAAAGGGCGAAGATCTCGATACGGTCTTTGTAGTCTTCATAGGCCTCTTCCATGTAGGGAAATTCCATGCGGCAGGGGCCGCACCAGGTGGCCCAGATATTGATCAGGACCATGTCCTTCTTCTGCAGTGTTTCGTAGAGACTGAAGCTTTCACCGTCATAAGTGGTAAATGTAAAATCTGCCAGTCGGTTGGCCAGATGGGAGCCGGGACGGACGTCCATGTTGATACGGCTGGCGTCGTCCGCTTCGGGTCTGGCGGCGACGGTTTCTTCGCTGGTGCCGGATGCGGTTGTAGCTGTTTGTCCGCTGCCGGATGCGGTTTTGACGCCGCCGGCGTCCCCGGTATTGGCGCTGCCGCAGGCGCTGAAGCAGAACGCGATCAGTATCAGAAAGCTTACGATTATAGTTTTCTTCATTTTCATGATCCGATTCCTCCCGAATCTATTTTAAGGGACGGAGTCCAGCCTGTCAAATCATTTTGCCTGAAATCAATCGGGTTGAAAATGTAAAATCCATCGGGTTGAAAATGCAAAATCTATCGGATTGAAAATCAAAAATCTATCGGATTGAACTTGTAAAATCTGTCGGATTGGTATATAATAAGGCCAGAGGAGAGATCTGACATGGAAAAAGGAGATTATATACCACGTATTATTGACCCAAAGCTGGATGAATATTTATCGACCTTCGGCGCTGTCTGTGTAGAAGGGCCCAAATGGTGCGGCAAAACATGGACGTCCGCCCATCACAGCAGGAGCGAGATCTTCATCGGCGATCCGGCCGGGAATTTCCAGAACAGGCAGCTGGCGGAGATGTCGCCGGATCTGGTGCTGGACGGCGAGGCGCCCCGGGTGATCGACGAGTGGCAGGAGGTTCCTCCGATCTGGGACGCGGTCCGGTACCGGGTGGACCAGTCGCCGGAGAAGGGACGGTTTATCCTGACTGGTTCCGCTACGCCGAATCACAAGGGAATTCTTCACAGCGGAGCCGGCCGGATCGCCAGACTGCGAATGCGTCCGATGTCCCTGTATGAATCTGGTGATTCAACCGGCCAGATATCTCTTAAAGTGCTGTGCCGCGGCGAGATGCCGGCGGTTATGACCGGGGAGACGGATCTCAGGGAACTGATCCGGCTGATCATCCGGGGCGGGTGGCCGGGAAGTCTCGGCCTGCCGGCGGAGCGGGCGGCGCTTCTGCCGGAGGAATATCTGAACGCGGTTATTGACGACGATGTATACCGGATGGACGGCGTGAAGCGCAATACCGTGAAGATGCGCCTGCTTCTCCGTTCCCTGGCGCGCAATGAGAGCACGACGGCTACCAACCGGAAGCTGCGAAATGATATCAGCGAGATCGACGATGAGGATATCGACGTAGAGACCGTGAAGGAGTATCTGGATATTTTTGAGAGACTGTTTATTACGGATAATCAACTGCCTTTTTCCACGGGAGTCCGTTCGTCGGTGCGCGTAAAGCAGGCGGTGAAGCGCCATTTCGCGGATCCGTCTCTGGCCTGCGCATTGCTGAAAGTATCTCCGGAGGGACTTTTGGGAGACTTGAATACACTGGGATTTCTCTTTGAGGCGCTGTGCGAGAGGGATCTGAAGATCTACGCGGAGTCCTTCGGGGGTGAACTCTATCATTATCAGGACTATCAGGGGCGGGAGATCGACGCGGTGATCGAACTGGCCGACGGCCGGTGGTGCGCTTTCGAGATCAAGCTGGGAGCAAACCAGATCGACGGCGCCGCGGAGGCGCTTCTGAAGCTTCAAAAAGAATTTGCCGAAGATCCCAAAGGCCATCCGCCGGATGTGCTGTGCGTGATCTGCGGCTTGTCGAAGGCTGCCTACCGGCGGCCGGACGGCGTGTTTGTGGTACCGATCACGGCGCTCGGAGTATGAATCCCGATCTGATGATCGAAAAGATATAAAGCTGGATTCAGCCATAGAAACACCAGGCTTTGAAAAACAAGAATAATAAATTGTACAGAAAGAAGAATCCACCCATGAAGATCACATTTGTAAAGGAAAAATCCTTCTACCGCTCCGTCCTGGCGATCATGCTGCCGGTGGCGCTGCAGCAGGCGATCAATATGGGCGTCAACATGCTGGACACCATGATGCTGGGCTCCTTCGGCGAGGTGCAGCTGTCGGCGTCCAGTCTTGCCAACCAGTATTACAATCTGTTCACGATCCTGTGTATGGGGATCATCGGCGGTTCCAGCGTGCTGGCGGCCCAGTACTGGGGCGCGGGGGATAAGGAGAAGGTGAGGGAGACCTTCAACATGGCAATCCGCCTGTCAACTGCGCTTTCGCTGATTTTTGCGCTGCTCACCTGGTTCTTTCCGGCTCAGATCATGGCAATCTATACGTCGGAAGCGGATGTGATCGCACAGGGCGTCCGTTATCTGCGGATCACCGCGTTTATCTTTCTGATCCACGGCACCAGTCTGGTTTCGGCCCAGCTGATGCGGTCCGTGGGACAGGCTGGTCTGGGACTGGTGGTATCGATCATTTCCTTCGTGGTCAATATCGGCGGAAATTATATTTTTATTTTCGGTAAATTCGGCGCTCCCCGCATGGAGATCGCCGGCGCCGCCCTGGGGACGCTGCTGGCCCGGTCGGCGGAATTTCTGACTACCTTTATCTATATTCTGGCTATCGACAAGCAGCTGGGACTGCGGGTGCGGCATCTGCTCAAGTCGCCTTCCGGCCTGTTCTATAAGAACTACTTCCGGCTCGGCGCGCCGGTGCTGGTAAGCGACGGACTGCTGGCCCTGGGCGACAGCGCGGTGGCCATCGTGCTGGGCCATATGGGCGCGGCGGCGGTGGCCGGCAACGCCATCTGTATGGTGGTGCAGCGCCTGTTCAGCGTGGTGATCTCGGGTGTGTCGAACGCGTCCAGTATCATTACCGGCATGACCATCGGCCGCGGCGAGCGGGAGAAGGCTATGGAGCAGGGCGTCACGTTCTATATGCTGAGCATGATCTTCGGCGGCATCAACGCAGTGCTGGTCGCCATCTTCGGGCCCGTGACCATCGCCCTGTATTCCCTTGAAGCGGAGACGGTCACCGTCACCCGGCAGCTGATGAACGCCTATATTGTGATCGTGTTCTTCCAGGCGGTCCAGTCGGTCATGACCAAGGGCGTGCTGCGGGGCGGCGGCGATACGAAGTTTTTGATGAAAGCGGATATCCTCTTTTTGTGGCTTGCGTCGATCCCGCTTGGCGCCCTCGTGGGACTGGTGTTCCACGGCCCGGCCTGGCTGACGATGCTGTGCCTGCGTGTGGATTTTGTGATCAAGTCCGTCTGGTGCGTGTCCCGGCTATTAAGCGGCAAATGGATCCGTGAGGTCAGCAGGGAGTAGCGGACAGTTTATAATTTTCTGAAAAAGTCATAGATCATCGGCGCAGCGATCAGCCCCGACAGGGTATCCGCCAGCGCCTGGGACATCTGGATTCCCGGGATCCCGAACAGCCGGCTGGTGATCAGAAGCACCGGGATGAACAGCAGTCCGCTGCGGATACTGGACAGGAGAATGGCCCGGCCGCTCTTGCCGATGCTCTGGAACAGCATGTTGCCGCTTAAGCACAGCGGCATGAACAGAAGCGCCGCGCACTGCATCCGCAGCGCGGGGATGCCCACGGTTATGACGTCCGGGTCGTCCCGGAAGATCCGGATGATGGGTTCGGAGAACGCGAAGCCGATGACGGCCATCACTGCCATCATGCCGGTGGAGAACAGCCATGTGAACCGCCACGCCTCCTTCACCCGGTCATACCGGCCCGCGCCGTAGTTAAAGGCGCTGACCGGCTGAAAGCCCTGACCGATGCCGATGCCTACGCAGAACAGGAAATTCACGACTCTTGAAACGATGCTCATGGCTGCGATGACCGCGTCGGCCATCTCCGCGGCGCTGTAAGCTGCCGCGCACTGGTTCAGGATCATGACCGAGATACTGGTCAGGCCCTGCCGCATCATGCTGGGACAGCCTACGACGATGATGTCGCGGATGTACGCGAAGATGCCGCGGGCAGCGCCGGCCGCCGGCTCCTGACGTGAAACGGAACCTGTGTTGCCGACATCGCCAGCAGTGTCCTGACGTGAAGCAAGGCCTTCGTCATCGGCGCTGTCGGCGTTCCGGTTAAAAGCCGCGCTCTCTCCGCCGGCGTAACGCCGCCCCCGCGCCTGCCGCAGGATATAGCGCGGGTGAAAATTCGTCTGTACTTTCTTTCTTATAAACGGCATCAGCAGGATCACGAAGCTGATGTACTGGGAGACGGCCGTCGAAAGCCCGGCTCCCGCGATTCCCATATGAAAATGCCCGATCAGCAGATAATCCCCGAAAATATTCAGGATTCCGCCTGAACCCAGACCGATCATGGCGAACACGGCCTTGCCCTCGTAGCGCAGGATATTGTTCATGACGCAGCCCGCCGTCATGGCCGGCGCGGCGATCAGAATGTATGTGCTGTAGATCCTGGCATACGGAAGAATAGAGTCCGTGCTGCCCAGCAGGTACATGAGCGGCGTCAGGAGGATCAGTCCGAGCGCTGTGATCCCCAGCCCGCACGCGATCGACAGATAGAAGCTGGTGGCCGCGTAGGTTCTGGCTTCATCCAGATGCTTCTGTCCCAGCTGGCGGCTCAGGCAGCTGCCCGCGCCCTGGCCGAACATGAAGCCGAAGGCCTGGATGATGGCCATAAGAGCGAACACGATCCCCACGGCCCCGCTGGCGCTGGTGCCCAGGGTGCTGACGAAATACGTATCGGCCATATTGTAGACATTGGTGACCAGCATGCTGATGGTGGTAGGCAGCCCCAGCGTCAGGATCAGACGGTGGACAGGCGTGCGCGTCATGCGCTCATACTGGCGGTCAGAAATATTTCTGGAAGTTTCCATGGTTCGATCACTCCTTCTGAGATATTTTGGCAGTTGGCGCGGAAAATGTCAAGCGTTGTTTTACCGCGATTCAGCATATGCGGTCCCCCGGATCTGACATTCCCGCTTTATGACTGCGTTGAGCCTGCGGAACAGCGTGAGCGGATCACCAGGGGCATAACGCCGGTGCTGAGATGGCGTTTCTGTTCTTTCGCGGGCTGTATGCGACGCTTGTGAAGTAAATGGGGCCGGGCTTTAGTTCGTAAGTGAAGCGCTGTATCTCCCAAAATAAAACCCTTGCACGGATAACATATTTTGTCTATACTATAAACAGGGAGATGGTTTTATGAAGACGCGGTTAAGTATGAAGGATATACAGGAAAAAGTATCTGTACTGGGCAGACAGTATGGCGCGGATCGTATTTTTCTTTTCGGCTCATACGCCAGAGGAACGGCCAGGGATGACAGCGATGTGGATCTGCGGATCGATCGGGGACAGATCAAAGGCTGGGCGCTGGGCGGCCTCCTGGTCGATCTGGAACAGTCGCTCGGGAAGAAGGTTGACCTGCTCACCACGGGAAGTCTGGATCAGGAATTCCTGACTGCGATTAAGGACGAGGAGGTGCTGCTCTATGAGCACAATGCGTGACCGCAGTGTTCTTCAGCATATTATTCGCTATTGTGATCAGATTGAAGAAGCTGAAGGGTTGTTCGGCAAGGAGTATGAAGTCTTTCTTTCGAATAATACGTATCGAAATGCCTGCTGTATGTGTTTATTGCAGATAGGGGAATTGACAAATGCGTTCACGGAGGAGTTTCTTTCCTCGCATGCCGGAGTTCCGTGGAAGCAGATTCGGGGATTTCGCAATATTGTCGCCCATGCTTATGGTACAGTCGAGCCTGCGATCGTCTGGGAAATTATCACTGATGATATCGGGAAGTTGAAAGATTACTGCGGAAAGATTTTGAACGAAGAGGCATAAAAATCCCTATATGAACAAGTTGTTATGGGATGAGACTGTCTGGCCTGACAGTCTCATTCTTTTAGGATATCATTTATAATGAACTGAATATGTGCTTTCTGTTCCGGCGTGAGACCGGATACCTGCAGGTATTCTTTATCATCTAAACCCAGCAGATAATCTGTGCTGACATGAAATAATGCAGCAATCTTAATAAGCATTTCAATTGACGGCTGAATATTGTCGTTTTCCCAGTTAGAAACAACGAATCGCAGTGCTGCTTGCATGTGCTATGACATTCAGCAGCGTATTGTCCGGCTATGCCGCTGCCTGGCAAAATATGAATGGAATCTGGTACTACAACCATGATGACGGGACGCTTGCGACCGGATGGCTCAGTATTTCGCCGCAGGAATGGTACTATCTGGACAATGCCGGGAGAATGCAGACCGGCTGGCACCAGGATGCGGATGGTTATCGGTATTATCTGTCTACTGCTGCCCAGGGAGTAGAGGGGCAGATGAAATACGGGTGGTATCAGGATAGCGACGGCGTCTGGTATTTTCTGAATACGATACATGACGGGACATTTGGCAGGGCGTTGAATGGGGGCTGGCAGTGGATCGACGGCTACTGCTATTATTTCGGAGCAGATGGAAAGATGGCTGCTGGCGGAGTGACGCCGGATGGGTACACAGTCAACGCTGACGGACAGTGAACGGAAAACGGCGTGGCGCAATATGTTGCCGGGAAAGGCATAATAACGAAAGCAACATCTGTGTCCAGTGAATCGTATGGAAGCTCTGGCAGCAGTTCCGGAAGCAGTACAGGCAGTTCCACCTCCGGAGGCGGAAGTTCGGGCTCAGGAACTGGTGGGAATACCGGCGGTTCGGATGATAAGTATGAGGTGTACGAGAAGTCGAATAAAGATACATTTGAAACGAATGAAAATGTAAAGACAATTGCTAACAAAACGACAGAGGATAAGGAAACCCTTAAAAATCTGGCTGACGCATTTTCTTTCAGCCAGACGAAAGGGAACAAGGGAACGAACCTGCTGTTTACAGCGAACAGCATTGTTCTGTATGATGCAGATGGGAATAAGGATACGAAAAATGACCAGATCGTGCTGGATGGTAAGATCGGACTTGAAAATGTGAATCCGGAGTTTGGCATAGAATACGATATCACAAAGGATATTCTGCCTAAACAGATCAAGGCTGTAGTTAATTACGACCAAGTAATGGGACTGACGGTTACAGGGCAGGAATCCGTAAGTATGGCAGATTTCATGTCAAAAATACGCAAGGCTATGAGCATGCCGGAAAACAAATTCGATTATTTCATTGCTGAACTTCAGGGCATTGACTGGGATAATACGGTGGTGCTGGCCAGTGTTGGCGTCAATCTCGGTTTAAATCAGGTGCAGATCGGAATGAGAGATATCCAGAATGCGACCGCATGGGATCCGCTTAATACCATGATCGTATTCATGGTGCTTATGGATTTTGAAGGAAATATTTCTGTCAAAACCGTGCTTGACGCGGAATACAGGGATGTGACGAAAACGGGCATCAATATCCAGCAGCAGAATTTTAACGGCGGGTATGGAACAATTGATGAGAACAAAGGCGATTACAATACGACGGTATCCATTGCGGGTACGGAATATGCGGTGAATATTTATAATCAGCATGATACGACGCTTAGCCTGAGTATGAGCACGGAAGGAAAAGCCTATATGGATACAGGCGTAGGTATCGGAGCAGGTATCATGTGTATGGGTATCATGCCGGCGATGGTGAAAGGGACGATCGGCCTGGAAGGAAGTCTGGAAGGGGGCGGTGAGGCATCCTGGAATAACAAGGATGGAATGAAATGGCAGGTCGAAGGTGCTGCTAAACTGCGCGGCTACCTGAAGGCGAAGGCGCTGATCAAGCTCAAGGCAAAATATTGGTGGTTTGGAGATCAGGAGAAGACGCTGGAAAAGGAATTTGATCTGGCGGATATTACTCTGATGGAGGAGTCGTGGAGCGGGCAGGAGCAGTCGAAGCCGAAGCTGAGTTATGACGCTTCGTGGGAGAAGTATTTGGATTATACGGAGGAGCAGCTAAAAGAAGCGAAAGAGTTTAAATCGTGCAGTTATGTATTTCCTATTGCAGGTTCAAGTGATTGGAGATATGTATATACTTATTATTATGATGGGGACGGAAAACTGGAACTAGATAATGGGCGGTGGCCTGCGTATGATGAACTTAATTGTGCTGATAACATTGTAATAGGTACATCTAAGATGGAACAATGGAATAGTAACAGCCAACAATGGATAGAGGCTGGAGAAGGCTGGATGGTTACTAATGTTTTTGTTCGAGCACAAAGTGCAATTAAAGGAATAACTTCTCAAACGACAGCAGGGGATTTAAATAGTATTGGGAAATGGTTAATTAATGATCCAACCCAAGAATACATACCTACTTTTGAATTCTGGCCGAGAGAGGATTCAAAAATAGTTTTGGAGGCATCTATTTTAGAATATGTCGATGATGAGGATGTAATATTGCCATCTTGTATTCTGAAAGATTTGGATATAAATAAGATACAGGATATAATATTACAAATGTATGCAGATCGTTGGGAGGAATTTTCAGAAATAATGACGGACTACTGTAAGGACAAGATTATAAATCCCGATGCATTCTTGCAAATATTTGATGACAGTGTTCTGGACTGGTAGGCTTCATCGGAGAATGCCAAACAACGAGGAACCGTTAAAGTTGTAAAGGCTTTAGCGTTTTCTCGTTGTTTCTTTATTTAAGTTTTCTTAATTCCAAGAAATCTCCCGTCACAGTCTGATACGCGTCTTCCAGCTTGAGCGTCTGGTACTTGTGGGCGGCATATCTCTGAAACCGGTGTAACAGCGTCTGTGGATGTGACGAAACAGTTAAAAGCGGCGGACCAGATGCTCTGGGTAAGGAGGGTGAATGGGATACGGGCGAAAATATTAATAAGAAATTCTTGGAAAAGAAGTGGCTTAGTGCTAGAATGGAAATGGGAAATTGGAGAAACCGTCGTTTATATAGCAAATCAATTAATTGAGGTAATGATATAAAATATAATCCACATTCAGATGATATCTGTCAATCTAATGAAGAAGATTAAAAATGTTAAATCGTTAAAATCAATTTTGAGGTAGGTGAGATGTAGAAAATATGGTGGAAGTGTTTGACTTGTCAAGATTTGATGAATATCGGGAGGATAACCGAAGGGAGGTAAAAAAAGCAGGTGAAGGTCTGCCGATTTCTCTCTGGGATACCTATTCTGCTTTCGCAAACTGTTCTGGAGGGGTTATTATCCTTGGTGTCAAAGAAGAAAAGGGCGGAAATTGGACAACTACCGGACTGCGGAATGCGTCAAAGCTTTGCAAAGATTTTTGGGACACGGTCAACAATCCCAAGAAAGTAAGCATCAATCTGTTATCGGAAGATGATGTTCAGATATATGAAATGGGTGATAAGAAAGATGTCATCATGATAATCTATGTGCCGATGGCAAAGCGGGAGCAGAAGCCGGTATATATTAATAATGATATTTTCAACGGTACATTTCGCCGAAATTATGAAGGTGACTATCATTGTACCAGACTGCAGGTAAAAGCGATGCTTCGGGATCAAACAGAGCGCACTATGGACATGGAAGTGCTGGACAAGGTGCCCATGGATGATCTGAACTATGATACAATCCATGGTTATAGAAACAGCCATCGTTCGTTGAAAGAGGGACATCCGTTTGAACGTCTGAGCGATCATGAGTATTTGAGGAGTATTGGCGCGGCCGCAATTTCTGAAGAAGACGGACAGTTGCATCCCACAGCGGCAGGTATGCTGATGTTTGGAAATGAATATAATATCGTGCGCCATTTCCCGGAGTATTTCCTGGATTATAGGGAGGAATTAGATCCTACTACACGCTGGAGCGACAGATTGCAGTCCAGTTCCGGCGAGTGGTCTGGAAATGTGTGCGATTTTTATTTCAGAGTCTATAACAAAATTATTAAAGATGTCAAAGTGCCGTTCAGGATGGCAGGCGGCGAACGCATTGACGATACGCCGGTACACAAGGCGATTCGTGAAGCTTTGGCAAACTGTTTGATTCATGCAGATTATCATGGATTGCGTGGTATTGTGATTCGAAAAGAAGCAGACAAGCTGGTTTTGGCGAATCCTGGCTATATCAGGACTGGGAAAAAACAGATGCGTCTTGGCGGTGAATCCGATCCGAGAAACAAAATCCTTATGAAGATGTTTAACCTTATCAATATTGGGGAACGTGCCGGAAGCGGAGTGCCAAATATCTTTAATGTTTGGGCAGATGAAGGTTGGGAGGAGCCGATCATTGAGGAAAAGTTTGATCCGGATAGGACAGTGCTGATGCTTTCTTTTGTAAAAAAAGCATCAGAAAAAAGCGTCAGAAAAAAAGCGTCGGAAAAAAGCGTCAGAAAAAAAGCGTCGGAAAAAAGCGTCAGAAAAAAAGCGTCAGAAAAAAGCGTCAGAAAAAAAATGACAGAAAAGACGCAGGCACATTATGATGCAATTCTGGCATTTATGAATACGGATATGTGGTATAAAGCCAGTGATTTAGCGGATGTTCTGGGAATTAAGGAGACAAGAACAAAAGAATTGCTCAGAAGTCTTGTTGAGGATGGATTATTGGTGGACAATGGAGTTATTAAGGGACGTAAATACAAAAAGATATAAGAATGATAAGGTTTTGAAGTTGAGAATAAAAACTTTGGTCAAAAAATGACTGAAGTTAAAATAGAAAAGTCGTGATTTGCAACCGCCGGTTGACATATTTCCAAGCCCGCTTTCTTGCCTGCAACCTGCGATTCTGTTAAATTTGCGGCATGACAGAGGCAGAGCGAACCGGCCTCGGCGCAGCAGCAGCAAGCATCCTGGAGCCACGGAAGCCGGAGCCGGCGCCGCAGCAGTCGGAACCGAAGCAGACGGCTGCATAAGCCGGCAAAGCGCTGCGCCTTTGTCAAATAGGGACAAACGGAGGAAAGCAAAGTGATATTAGCGGAAAAGATCATGAACCTGCGCAAGAAGAACGGCTGGTCGCAGGAGGAACTGGCGGCGAAGCTGAACGTGTCGAGGCAGTCGGTGTCCAAATGGGAGGGCGCCATGTCGGTGCCGGAACTGGATAAGATTCTGCAGATGAGCCGGATCTTCGAGGTCAGCACCGATTACCTTCTGAAGGACGAGAACGAGACGGAGGACTATGCGCCTGTGCCGGCCGGCGCGCAGGGTCTTGCGGCAGAGGATAAGCCGCTCCGGCGGGTGAGTATGGAGGAAGCGAGGGCATTTATCAGCGCGCAGCAGGAGGCGGCGGGGAAGATCGCTTTTGGTGTGGTACTGTGCATTCTGTCCCCGGTGGTGCTGATCCTTCTCGGAGGTCTGGCGGAGAATCCGCGGTATGGCCTGCGGGTCTCGGAGAACGCGGCCGGCGGCATCGGTTTGACCGTACTGCTTTTGATGGTAGCGGCAGCGGTGGCGATCTTCATTTTCTGGAATACGCGTCTTGAACGGTATGAATATCTGGAAAAAGAGAATTTCGATCTGGAATACGGCGTGGCCGGCATGGCGCGGGAAGGGCTGGAGGCGGTGACGCCCGGATGCACGCGCAGGATCATCGCAGGCGTGACGCTGTGTATCCTGAGCGCGGTGCCGCTCGTTCTGGCCGCCATTTTCACCGAAGACGAACTGGCGCTTCTGGCCTGTGTCGACGTGCTGCTGGTACTGATAGCTGCGGCGGTCTACCTGTTCGTGACGGTGGAGATGTGCCGGGAGGCGTATGAGAAGCTTCTTCAGGAAGGGGAATATACCGCCAGAAATAAGGCTTTGAACAAGCTTGTGGGGAAAGTCGGCGCGATCTACTGGCCACTGGTGCTGGCGCTCTATCTTTGGTGGAGCTTCTCCGGATTCATCTATGTGAAGGGAGCCGGAATGAAGTGGACAGGAGCGAATTGGGACGTCAGCTGGATCGTCTGGCCGGTGGCTGGAGTGATCTTCGGGGCGATCGCCGGCGTGTGCCGGCTGATGGAGAAGGAGCAGAGATAGGATAGGCGTATGGCGGCGAATTTGGCTTTTGTCAGGATGTTCGGGACTGAGAAAATTCAAGTAAAAACACCTTGCAAAGTAATATAAAGTATGATAATATTAAAAAAATTAAATAGAAATGAATTCTGATTGTATTGTCAGAATTCTTTATGAAAAAGAGAGCACTGCTATTTCTTCAGGTTGTCCTGGGGGGGTAGTGGGTGCTTTTTCTTTTCATTAGTGCAGATTAAGACTGTGCACTGTCGGATGGCGGACAAAAACGTTGTCTGAAATAAAATGTACGGAGGAAATCCGGTCATATCGGATGATATAGTCAGGAGGCTGAGCGATGCTGAAAGAACCTTTGTATGCGGAGTACCAGAAGAAATGTACGGCGTATAACGATAAATGTAAAAGTATTGACGAGCTGCAGCAGTCGATTAAGGGAATTCAGGCTGAAAAGGATAGAAATATCCAAAAGCTAACTGTGGAAAGAGCCTTTGACTTGAAGCATATTTCCCAAGAAAAGGAACAGCTTGAGAATTTAGCGGTAGCTGCGAAAAAAGGTGGGGTCGATGGTTCAGCGATAAAAGAAGACGAAATATCATCGATAATACAGCGTCGAATTGATGAGGCAAAAGAGGAATTAAGTTCTTATAAGCAGTCTAAAAAGAATGCAATACGCAATCTTGAGCAGGAGAAAAAGAAAACTCTCGACAGTTTAAATGCAGAAAGGGATCGCTGCCAGCAGGAACTGAATGGCCTCATGAACGGTGGAAATAGAAGCGGTTCTGTGAAGATTGTCAACGAAGGTATGTTAAGACAACAACTGGAGCGAGAGAAAGAGCAGAAAGTCGCCGATTTGTCGTTAAGCTACGACACTAGAATTACCGAGACTCAGAATTCTCTGCAGAAAATAGACAGTGATTTTGCCGCAGTGCTAAGCAGAGAACTGTCATATGTGGAGAATGATGCGGATTTAAACACGCTGCTTTCTAATCTTAACGCCAAGGCAGCGGCGAATGAACTGCTGCAGGTAATTACGGATGAATTGGCCCGTCCCGTAACGGAGGTGATACAGCGCGGCCATATCGATGGCGGGATGAGAGTGGTGCAGTTGGCCCAAGCCGCCCTGCCGCTGGATGATCTAAGTCAGTATATTCCTCCGTGGATGATTACACTGGTTAACGCAGGGCTGCCTTTGATAGGGGGGCTTGGTTTTCTGGCATTCTTTGTTTTTTCGGGTTTGCGGCTGGGGTTTGTAGCTACCGCTTCCAGCGCGGTTGCTTCGTTTCTGATCTGGCTGGCGGGAGCCGGATTGCTGGGCGGCATCGCATATGGTATTGTTGAGGCAAAATGGGGAAGAGGTATAATTGGGGGCGTAATCGGTGGCATTCTGGGATTTTTAATAGCGTCCCGCTGGTCAATTACTCTGCCTTACGAGGTTACGAACGTTGTTGAATGGATTATAAAAATTCTGATCTGTTTACTGGTTGCGTGTATAGTGCGTGCGTTGATTGATTTTACCAGTCTTGGGAAAGTTGTATTTCCGCGCCTGATGATAAAGGTCGGCCCAGTGAAAAAAGCCGCGTTGCTTCAGCAAGGCCGTACTATAGAGGAGAGAGGCGAGTGCTATTATGTACTCATCAAGTACAAAGAAATCATAGAGCAGGTCGTTAATGAGAATAAGAAAGGACAGAAGTCCTATCTGGAAAGCGAATTGGAAGAGCTCAAGAACGAGAAGCTGCGGGCCACTGCTAAACTCGCGGAAGAACTCGATAAAGAGAACAATTCAAAAGTTGCGCGCGAAAAAGCTTCTGCTGAAGAAAGCAGAAGGATGTATGAGCGGCAACAGAAGGATCTGATCGAAAGGCAGGATTACTGCATCAGACAACTGGCGGAATATAACGAAGAGATTAAGAGCCGCGCGGATAGTTATGATAAAAATATAAACGATGAAACGCAGAACTACGACAGGAGAATAGAAGATACTAAAGCCCGATTAAAGGAATTAGAGTCTGAGCTGACAGTTGAAAAGAAGGCATTTTTGACATCGCTGGAAAAGAGAATTGCCGGGTGTGATGAAGACTACAGGAATGAGATGGAACGATCTAACCAGAAAATTGCCGATTGTAAGCAGGAATATGAAAATCGGGTGAAAGAGGTAGAAGGGAGGATTGCGGCTCGAAAGACAGAACTCAACAGAGATTTGAAAGAGCTGGATGATATTTTTAATAAGCTAGTGAACACAACGGTAACATTTGAAGAATCGAAGGGCGTCTTGTCCGATTATCTGTATTTGTATGATGAGAAGTCGGATAAGGAACCGAAGGAACTGATAGCCATTAAACACGACAAGAAGCCGATTGTATTCCTGTATGATATAAATGACAGGACGAATATACAGGGATCTTTATTTAAATTCATGACAGCTGTGATGGGAGGATTTTACTACACAGATGCAAGAGAAATATTTGAATTGTCTATAACGGACCCTGTGACGCAGGCCAGGGAATCGCAGCAATATGCAAATCAGGGCCTTTTAAAAATTGAGAATGATATTAGAAAGCTTTCGGCTTCGATTATGGAATCTATGAATAAGGTTGCGGGAAAAGGAAATGGGCTGTCCATAGATGACTATAACCAGAAGATGTATGATGAGAATAGAGAGCAATATGAATTCCTGAAATACAAAATTGCTGAATTTATAGTGCCTGAGGAAGACGCTGTCCAGAATACGGATTTCTTAGAGAATAATTTGTGGGGCGCGTTGGGCGATGGAAAGAAGTTTGGGTTCCTGCCGATTTTCTTTGTCAGCTATTCCGACTGGAAAGATACACTTGACAATAGCAGCAAATTAAATAGCAGGTTTATAATGACTTTGAGAAGAGCTATAGGCAGTTCTAACGGATCCGTTTACAAAATTAATGAGAAAGATATAACTATTAAAAAATTATAAAACAGGAGGTACATTATGAAGTTCGGTTTTAGTAAAGAGGACAGAGAAGAGATTGAGGGTTTTTTTGATGAGGAGATTGAAAAGATTTCAGAAGCGGCAAAAGCATTATTTAATGGTCTACAGGGAATCTATGAGAATGAGCGTTATAAGCCATTGTATACGATGACGTCTATAGTCCATACATACTATGGGGAAGACTTTCGTAAGGCAATTCTGGGAGTATTTGACGATTGGGCCCAAAATTCAGGATCAAATCTCAAAGCGTTTTCGGAGGAATTAGAGGCAAGTGATGGCGAGGACGATGATTCCTATCAAGAAGCGAGGAATACGGAAGCGGATATGAGGGACATATTGGAATCGTTGTTTGATGGTACTGGCAGAGTCCCGATTATTGAGGAACCGACGAATACAATAGTAAGCCTTACTAGAGATATTGAAGATATATTTGCCGAGATAGATACAATGATTCAAAAATTTAATGATAATATTGATAGCTTAGAGAGCGATTGCGAGGCTAAGGTGAATGATAAAGTAGGTGATAATCAGCTATATCAGAATGTAGGCGCAGTATTGAGTGCTGTTTTTGGGGCATATAAGAGTTTGGGTGAAGAGGTTAAGAAAGAAATGGAGAAGATGGGTTCAAATATCGGCGAGCAAGGTAAAAGCGCGGTGTCAAAAGCTGAAGCTGATAAAGAGACGATGAAATCGGATGCGGAAAAAGCTGCTGAAGGATTAAAGGATGCGATGGGGTTATTTGATTTTACGTAGGTGATGCGATGGGCATTTTGGATGTTATAGCAGAGGAAAAGAAGATTGCAGAGGAAGAAGCCCGGAAGTTTAACCACGAAAAGTATAAAAATAATTTTCTAAGGTTAATAAAGGATAAGCCGAAGAAATTTATCGGCGATGTCTACCAGGCTGATCGGGAGAATCCTAACGAATGCGCAAAAGATGCTTCCGGCAATATTATAAAGCCGGTGGTTTACGCGGAAGGAACAGAGATCGTATGCTGCCCGGAACCGATTGAATTCATTTCGGAATTTAATGATTATGTCGACGATCAGGACCAATGCAAAAGGATCATGAGAGAATTGATCGACGGCAGAAGATCAAGGCAGTCTGTCAGGTTTAAGCGTATCATGCTGGATCATGAGCCGTCCAATGGGATCTGGTTCAACCGGACGGATAACGGCGTTAATCTGCGGCCGGGATTACTGGATGGCGAAATGGGGCAGCGTATGCGATTACGATGGGGGATCTGGCTGTTCACGGCGTGGTCGTTGGGCGAACCGGTTCAGGTAAGTCTGTATTTTTAAATAGTTTAATATTCAATATGCTCACAGAGTATGCGCCATGGGAGCTGGACTTATATTTAGCTGATTTTAAGAAGGTTGAATTGAGCCGGTATATGTCTAAGTATAAAACACCCCATTTAAAGACATGTGCTGCGACAAGTGAAATTCGCTATGTTATTACGATGCTCACTCATATAGTAGACTGCATGCAGGCCAGGCAGGATTTGTTTACAAGACTGGGAATCCAGAAAATCAGCGAATTTCGGAAAAAATATAACGTTGTACTGCCGAGGGTGGTATTGCTCGTCGATGAGTTTCAGCAGATGTTTCAGGAAGCTACGAGCAGAGAGAGTTCAGTCATTGACGATTTATTGATGTCAATTATTAAGCTTGGCCGCGCGACCGGATTTCATCTGCTGTTTGCGTCGCAGGAAATGAGCGGCGCTTTATCAGGAAAGGCGCTGGCAAATTTCAAAATCCGTTTTGCGCTTCCCTGCGACGGTTCTGTGTCTGCTGATATTTTGGGAAACTCTGCTGCGGCGACTTTGGAAAGGGGATTCGTACTTGTAAATACGGAGTCGGGTAAAGAATATCAGAATAAGAGGTATAAAGTCCCGCTGATTCCGGATGATGAAGAGATTCAGCCGGACGGAACGATAAAAGAGTCTTATTTTTACAAAGTATTGCGCGAATACACGGATGAAGCAAAATCGTATTCATATGAGAAGAATAAGACGTTTTATCAGGAGGATGCGCAGGACGAAATAGAGGAACTGGAAGCCCGTCTTGATCATGAAAAGGTCAAAGAAAAGAAGGCGTCTCAACTGAGGGATGGAAGATATTTTGATATTTTCACTTTAGGAAATGGCGTGGTTTACAGCGATAAAAGGTACGATATGGAGACCTTTTTCTTAGAGAGGGGCAGAAATAAGAATGTTTTTGTTATATGTCCGGATGTGGATGATCTGGCGTATGTTCAAAAGCTATTAGCCGTGAATTTTAAACATTCGACGATGGGAGAGACAAGACATTTTTATTTCGACTTTAATCCTATACTCTCTGCAAAATATCAAATTAAGACGGATATACCCGACGCTCAAGTATTTGATGTGCAGGAACAGTTAGAGTCGATCAATAAGAAGTATGTCAGCAGAGCGGCTGTTATCGAAGCGGGCAAGCAGCGCTCGGCAGAGGACTTTATAAACGCATTTTATGAAAAGACCATAGAAGGACTTGGGAATAGGGATCGCTATCTGGCGGCCAGAGACAAAACGTTAGAAATATTCTCTGATGTTCCGCTATCGGATATTCTTTATGTCGCAAATGAAAAGTTAAGCGAGGACTGGCGCTACAGAGGATATGTCGAACCTCTTATTATGTTTTACAGGCATGAAGTAGAGCATATAGGATGGGATGAGATATTCCCGCCGGTTATATACTGGATAAGCGGCGTGGAATATGTGGAGAATCTGCCCCGGTGGCTGTTTAACGTTATGCGCAACGGAATGTCGGCAAATATGTTGTTCATTCTGTTTACCGCCTCAGAAGATATTAAGTTTGGGGACATTGTCGGAAGATGCGATTATATTTTTGCCAGCGGGAATAATGAGAAGATTTATACAAGATGTGGAATGAAGTTTACGAAAAAATCAAGAAATTCTATCGTTATTGATTTTAAAATTAAGAGTTTAAATACGGAACGCGCATTTAAAAAATATAAAATCAAAACGGTAAATTACGAGGTACCATCTTTGGATTTTGACACATTGCTATAAAAATTTGCCAGATAAAATTATTTTGTTTTACCTGGCTTTTTTTAGGAGGCAAGGAATGAGATTTAGCGTAGATCAGAAGAGCATTGCGGATATCGTTGCCGCATTGGTTTCATATAGTGACGAGATTGACGCTGAGTTTAGGGCCTTTCAGGATAAAATTAAAAAGATTGCTATTCGGACAAATTATAATAAGCTGCTGCTTGCACTGCAGGAGATTGTTGATATTTATAACGATACTGTATGCGGAAGCATGAGAGATCAGTTGTTTATCCGGTGGAGTGAAGAAGGAGAATCTTTGCATGCGTTTGCGGAAGATGTTTATATGGGCGAGGAGTCGGAAGAAGCAGCAAAGCAGATTGAAAGCGGTCTGAAAGAAATATTTATATCGGACAGGAATAATGATTTGTATGAATTGGAACTTAGCGATGGTACCCATGTAAGTAAAGCTGATTTTGATGAAGTTGTGAGTTGTTTTGATTCCTTTGAGAAAGAAATTGATTCCGTTAAGGAGACGAATATCCGTTATTTTACAAACAAAATTGATGAAAATGAGTTATATAGATTTGTACTTCCGCTTATAGACTCCATAGCGGCGGGTATCTCGAATTTTATCGCTTCAGCCGGGAAAGAAGTGGCTCGGCTGGGGGATAATTATGTTGAGAGAATGGAGCGTGCAAAGCAGCATGCAGAGGATGCCAGAGACAAGGCAAAATCAATGGAGTTTGATCTGAATCTCTTTGATTTTGACGGCAGCGTTTCGGGCGGAGCCGGTATACGGCCGGATAAACCGGCATCTTCGGTGTCCGGTAAATCCGGCAATGAACAGAGTAAGACCTTCCGCAAGGAAACGGAGAGGATTCCTGCCGCTGTCAATGCAGATGGTTCCGGGGACTTATTTGATGCGCCGGATGAAAATGCAGCGGTAATGACGGAGTTGGACAAAGAAATCTGCGCGCTGGCAGATGGGATGGGGAAAGAAGAGACAGCGAGACATTTTGATTCATTTAAGAAAATAACAGTGCTGTTGTACGATACGATTTGCGAGGGACCAGATGCCGTAAAGGAAAAATTGCCGTATTTTAAGATTCGAAAGATCCTGCCCGTTTATAAGGAATTCTATGGAAAATATGGCTATATTTTAAAGGATCGCTTTGAAAATCCCGAACAAAGACAGAAACATAACTGGGAAGAATATGTGAAACTGACAAGAAAAAAAGGAAATGATCGCTTTTATAATGCAGGAGATGAAGAGGCATTAAAGAGCCATTATGATGATAATTACATGGTTTTTCCGGAGTGGCAAATATGCTGGACAACATAGCAAAAGCCTGCAGCAACGGGAAAGCCGATTATGATAATCTTCTATATGGTGCATATGTTCTTTTTGATCCAATTATCTACGGACATATCATGAAAGAGGATGAAAGAAAGTATGCACGGTTCGGTAAGTGGGCATCAAAAGAGATTCAGGAAATTCTCTGCGCGAATAACGGCGGTTCGGTTGCTGGCCGGGCAGAATTGAGCAACAGAGCCAAAGATAGTACTCCGAAAGTTACGGAAAAAAAGAAAAGAGTGTCAAAAGAGAAATCTTCGACAGCGAAACAGATTGCTTCATCCGGCGCGAAGAAAGAGAATTCCAATGGATATGCGAAAGTAATACAGGCGCTGCAGGTTCGCGTTGAAGATAATGACAATAGCTTCTCGGATGATGTAAAAGTAAAATTTAATGAAAGTGAGGTATAAATAATAATTATGATTAAACCATTGAAAGATGTTACTCTCCAGCAAATGAGGGAGGCTGAGCAGAATTTTAGTTTGGGTCTTCAAAGCTCTCAGAATAAAGATTATGCGTCGGCAGCCCGGTTTTATACCAAGGCAGCAGAGTATGGCAATCCAGGTGCGCTGAATAATTTGGGGCTTTTGTATAAGAACGGAATGGGAGTAACAAAAGATACGCAGCAGGCATTTGCGCTGTTTAAAGAATCGGCAGAACGCGACAGCATCGTTGCGATGAGGAATCTTGCTTCCTGTTATCAGAAAGGAATAGGAACAGAGTCTGACTTCGATTTGGCGGTAGCCTGGCTGGAGAAAGCCGCGAGCAGGAAAGACATGTTGGCTTGTGAACAACTGGCGAAAATGTATGGTGACCCCATGGACTGGATAAACCGTGATGCTGATAAGGAGATTTATTGGCATAAAATGGCCGCGGAGTACGGGAGTGTGAACAGTTTGTTCTTTATGGGGGAAATGTATGCCCGGAAAGGCGACGTAAACATGGCTAGCCAGTGTTACGATAGAGCAGCCGAAGCAGGGAACTCGGAAATGAAGCTGAAGGTTGCGCGGGCGTACGATTTCTCCGATGACGGGAAACCTGCTTTGGATATAAAAAAGGCAGAGTATTGGTATTGTGAAGTTATAAACAGCGATGACGATAAATTTAAATTTGAGGCAGCTGAGGGATTGGAGGAGAAATATGATAACCGCAGAAAATTAATGCGCGAAGCCCTGAATCCGCAGAAAGCTTATATGGCGTATCGTATAGCCGGAATGAACGGGAACAGAGAAGCCTGTGCACGGGCTGCGTATTATTCTGAAACGGGAATAGGAACAGTCCCGAACCTCGATGTTGCGATCATGCTGTATGAGAAGATCGGATATAAGGATGCAGCAGAATGGTGCAGAAGGAAAAAATCCGGCGTTTTAGAGGATCCTGTATTTTTGCGGCACCGTTCTAAGCGTATGCCGGTATGCCGAAAGAATCCTCACATTCAGAACTATGAGTATTATGAAAATAATCTAAATTTAAGAAGATGCGCCTATAATAATCGGATATATTTCATTGCTGATATGGATGATGATTATTTGTGCTCGTCAGATTATGATGGAAATGACATTAAGATTGTTGCTGATATAAGCGCTGCCCAGTTTCTCTGGTGTTACGTTCATGTTAATATAACAGGTATTTATCTGTACGATACGGGAGAGAGAAATATTTTGCGGGTCCAGCATTTGGATTTTGACGGTACGCTGATCAGTGATGCCAGGGAGGAACACGAGGATGAGGGACAGACCATATCAAGTATTTATTTCTATGATAATACTGTATATTATGTTCGCACTGTAGATAGCCTGGGAGAACACACGTGTGAAATAAAATGTCTGCATGTAGACGAGAACCGCACGGAAGTCATTTATAATAAGGCATCTTCTGTAGAACAGTTATTCGTGACCGGTGACGATATGATCTTCTTTGCCCAGTATACAAATAATGCCTGTGAACAGTCGGGGATACGTGGCTGGATGATGCTCAATCTTAAGTCAAATCGTATAGAATGCTTGAGCAATCCATATTGCAGTGTGGAAAATGTTATAGATAATCCGGAAGTTTATAGTGAGACGAGTCTTGAATATAATCCCGAGTTTGACACTTATGGAAATCAAAAACGGCTACAAACCCAGTAATAATGCGGGCTGCAGCCGTTTTC
>CANQBX010000069.1 GCA_947589095.1 uncultured Lachnospiraceae bacterium | reverse complement strand
CACAAGCGTATGATAATGGGATTCCAGCGCCTCAAACGTCCATGTGTCGCTATTCCAGGCAACAGCCAGAAGTGCAGACTTCATGTGCTTTCGCTGGATACTGCTGTTAAAAGCGCAGAACCGATCAATCATCGTTTTAAGCTGCGCGCTCATCCCATAATAGTAAAGCGGCGTCACAAACACCATCATGTCCGCATCCAGTATCTTCTGCCGTATCTCGTTCACGTCATCTTTTTGAACGCACGGGCCTTCGTACCCGCAATGAATACAACCGGTGCAGGGGTGGATGTTCGCGTGGGCGACATCTACTGCCTATACGCTGTGACCGGCCTCCGCTGCGCCACGGATGAACTGTTCCGCCAGCAGATTTGAAGACCCGTTTCGATTGGGGCTGCCCTCAAGCACTATAATATTCATAGCGATTCCTCCCATCTGATAGAAATATTATTGGTTTCCAACCACGCGGCAATGTCGTCCGGCAGACTGCTTCTCCTCTTTCTGCCGCTTTTTGTTCAGTTGATTCCAAGCCCGTTTGCCCATTCCATCACTTCATCAGAGTCAACTCCGGCAGAAAAGCGGTGGCCGGAAAGCCACTCTGCTCCGCTTGCGGCAGATCGAAGTGCAGAATCGCTGCTTCCGAAGCCACTGCTGGCAGAGGTGCAGAACGCGACCAGCGTTTTTCCTGAAAAATCATAGCTTTCGATAAACGTACTCATGATCCGCGGCGCTTCGCCCCACCAAATGGGATAACCGATGAATACGACATCATACTGCTCCATATTCTCCACTGAACCGGAGATTCCGGGACGAGAGCTGGGGTCGTCCATTTCCACAGAAGAACGGCTGCCCGAATTGCCATAGTCCAGATCCTCGTCCGTATAGGGCTGCTCCGGCGTGATCTCATAAAGGTCAGCGCCAAGTCCGTCTGCTAATTTCTGCGCCACTCCCTCGGTGTTGTTGGTAGCAGAGAAATAGGCCACAAGGATTTTGCTGCCCTCCGGTGTCTCGGATTCTTCCGATGCCTTGGGCTGGACTGCACTGTTTTGCGACGATTCGGCATTAGTGCCGTTGCCGGCCGGTTCGTTTCCGCCGGCGCAGGCCCCAAGGGACAGAATCGTCATAGCCGTTAGTAAAATCATACCAATCCTTTTCATTTTATTTCAAACCTCCGTACTGCTTTTTCATCTAAGACATCCATCTGCTCATTACCATGCACCATAAGGCCGGTCTCCTTATTTTTCCGGCGTCTTTTTGAAAGACAGACATTTTCCGATCACTTCGCCGGTTTTCAGGTGCTTGTAGGTGGGGAATTCATTTAGTTTATATAACCTGCATACTGCGCCATTTTCCGCCCCGATAGCGGACCAGGTCCAGCGCGGCCTTCACCGTCCAGTCGATTCCCATTGCCAGCGCGATGCCGACGACTCCCATGTGCAGCCGCAGCGCCAGCAAAAAGGACAGCGCCGTGCGCAGCACCACCGTACAGAAAATGGCGGAGTACATGGCGAACTTCACATCTCCCGCGGCCCGCAGCCCTGCTGCCAAAGGCATGGAGAAGGGCTGAACGATCCCGGCAAACAGATTGTGGATCACAACGATCAGGAATACCAGCCGCTTCGTTTCGGCTGAGACGTCGTAGAGCGGCAGGATCACAGGCAGAATGAGTATAACAGCGGCGTTCCATAATACCGCCAGCAGAACCGTAAGCCGGGTGAGCTTGCGCATATAGTAATCCGCCGCATCGGCGTCTCCCGCGCCCATACACTGTCCCACCACTGTGATATATACCGGTGAGAGGGCCACGCTTACCAAAGCGGCAAAGCTCCAGATCGTCTGCCCGATCCCGTTGGCTGCGATCTGCACCGTACCCAGGGCAGCGATCAGAGAACCGAGCGCCACCTTCGCCAGCTGGAACAGACCGTTTTCGATACCGCCCGGCACCGCGATCCTTAAGATGCGCAGCGCCATTGATTTATGGAAGGATACGGCCTTTCTCAGGCGCAGGCATACATCATTTCCTTCACGCAGGCAGAGCGCCGTCATGATAAAAGCCGCAAAATACCAGGAGATCGTTGTGGGCCACGCGACGCCTGCAGCGCCCGCCCGAAGAATGAGCACGCCGACGGCATTTCCGGCCACATTGAGCAGGTTCATGGCAACAGATACGTACATTGTGGTCCGGGTCTTTCCCATACTGCGGTAAAGCGCCGCGCCCGCGTTGTAGACGGCGTTTGCCGGAAATGAGAGCGTCACAATGCGCAGATAGATCCGGCAGGCGTCCATGACCGCCGGTTCCACGCTGCCATACAGTCCCGAAAGAATCACGTTTCCCATAAGGAACATCGCAGCCGCGCAGACCAGTGAAAGGACCGCATTGATATGGAAGATCTGTGAGGCCGCAAGGTCGGCGTTCTCCCGGTCCGCGCTGCCCAGATACTGGGAGACGACAACCGCGCCTCCGGTAGCCACTGCGGTGAACAGATAGATAAAGATCGTATAAATCATGGTGTCCAGCGACACGCCGGAGACGGTCGCTTCTCCGGCATAGCTGACCATCAGGGTATCCGCAAGTCCCACCACCACCTGCAGAAGCTGCTCGATCATCAGCGGGACGATCATGGCCCACAGGGAGGCGTTGCTGAACGGGCGGATTCCGCTTGAAAACTTCTTTTGGGGTTCGATCGCTTTTTCGAGAAGGGAAATCATCCTGTGCTCCTTTCTGACTTGCCTCACCAATGCGAGCAGGGCGTCGCTGGTGCCCTGCTCGCATGGAAATATACATTAACACCGTGTCGGCATAGTTAATATAACGCTATTCTGACACAGTGTCAACACACTATTTCAATAAAACTGATCTGTTGGCACTGCTGCATGGCAAGTTCCCGCACGAGGTCTTTTACTGCGATTCTTACCGGGCAGCAGGCGGTGCAGGCGCCGCACTCGATGCAGTCTTCCGGGCCGGTAAACTCTGGCAATATTTCTGTCACAGCCCAGCTATTATTCTCATGCCGCCTGTATGCTCCGATAACTGCGGGAATGTCGATGCCCGCGGGACACGCCGCTTTGCATTTCCCACAGTTTGAGCAGGCTTGATTTGCTGAGTCTATTTCAAACCGATTTTTTTTATCCATTTTTCAAGCTCCCGGTCGCAGGTCGCGGCGTTGTCGCCGTTCACGGCAAGCCCCTCTGTGACCCTTGCTCCGGGACAGAGCCTTGCAATATCCCGCAGAGAATTGGAGAATCCGCTGCCGCCGTGGGTAATAAGCGGACAGATCGTTTTACCGAAGAAATCATAGCTTTCAAGGAATGTAAACACCGCCATGGGCATGGTCGCCCACCAGTTGGGGAACGCAAGGATGACTGTATCGTATTCGTCCATGTTCTCCACCTGCGCCGTCAGCTCCGGGCGGGCGTTCTGCTCATATTCCCGTTTGGCGATCTCAATTTTCTTCATGTGGTCGTCGGGATATTTCTGCACTGTGTCGATATAGAACAGGTCGCCTCCCAGCATGGCATGGAGCTTTTTCGCCACCACCTCGGTATTGCCCACCGGCAGGTTCCGGATACCGCCGTGGGAGTAATTCTGTCCCGCGTGGGAAAAGTACGCAATCAATGTTTTTGCCATGATAAATGTCCCCCTCGTTTGAATTCTCTATCTTACGCGGAGATTGAACCGCCCGCTTTTCAGAGACGCGATCACGCCGCCGTCGATCAGCAGGTCTGTTCCTGTGATAAATCCGGCGTCCGGCCCCAGCAGGAACGCGCCCGCCGCCGCGATCTCGTCCGATGTTCCGGCGCGGCGCACGGCGGAACAGTCGATCATATTTTGATAAGTGTTGCCCGGCGCGTTGAATTCGTCATAGGCCAGCGGCGTCACGATGATACCGGGGCTGATGGTGTTGATCCGGGCACCCCGATCCGCCCAGGTGGTGGCCGCTGCCGTGCGGACGCGGAGCTGATTCACCCGTTTGGAAACGATGTAGGCTGCGCCCGAATTCGGTGTCTTTGAGCCGTCAAGGCAAGGAAGCGAGGCAAGCTGGGCAGTCGGCGTCATGGCCAGGGCTTCCTCGTCCTCGGCGGTGAGCGCATGGGGCATATACCCGGTCTGGCTGGAAACAATGAGGCCCGCGCCGCCCCGCGCCATCACTTCGCCAAAAGCGTCAATGGCATAGGATGTGCCGATCAGGTCGAGCCTGATGATATGTTCGGGGCTTGCCTGACTGGGAGACGCGCCCGCCGTGTGGATATAGTACATGACCGGGCCGAGAGACGCGGCCTTTGCCGCAAATGCCCGGATCGACTGTTCATCACAGGCGTCCACGATCTGCGTCTCTACGTCGTACCCGCCGAAAGTGAACTCACGGGATACCCGCTCCAACGCCTTTTCGCTGATGTCACCCAGCAAAATCTTTTTTCCTGCGGCAATGCGGCGGACGATGGCGCATCCCATGCTGCCCGCGCCCAAAAGGACAACAACTTCTTTGTTTTCGTTTCTGTCGAGAATCATCGCAAATACCTCCTAATCCATGTATTCCGATCTCATATTGACATCCCTGCGATGGCCGTAAACGGTCAGTCCGGCAAGGGCATTTTCCAGCTCCGCAAATTCCCCATCGGTCAGCTTCACGCTGCTGGCTCCACTAATTCTCGTGTGTATTATACCGCCCGCGCGATTCAGCCTCCACACCATTTTTACAGCGAAAGAGGTTTACGCCACACTCTTGGCGGAAATGTGGCGTAACTACACACGGATTGATTTTTACACATAAGCGGTTTATAATGGAGACAGATGTGATTAGAATATCAGGAGGTATCGTTATGAACAAGACCGGCAAAGAGGATCTGCGCGTGATCCGCACAAAGGAGGCCATCCGGAAAACTTTTGAGGAAATGATCTGCGAGATGGATTACGAGCAGATTTCCATAAAGGAACTGACGGAGCGGGCCAGGATCAACCGCAAAACCTTCTATCTGCATTACAATTCTCTGGACGATCTTTTACGGGAACTGCAGAATGAAATGGCAAGGAGCTTCATCGAGCGCACCCGGAGCCTTGAACGCCCCCGCGATATGGATAAGATCACGCGGGAGTTTTTTCTGGTGAGCGAAGGCGCGGGGCGGCTTCACGAGAGACTGCTGTGCAGCGGCAGCTACCACTATATCAGCCGCCGGATCACCAACGAGATCATGTCGGAAACGTGGGGCGCCGACGGGAAGCAGAAAAACGTCGATCCGTATGTCCAGAATATCATCATGACCTTCGTTTCCCAAAGCACCATTGAGATCTATAAGCAATGGATCGCTGACGGAAAGAAGATCCCGCTGGAGGAAATCATCGCGCTGACGACAAAGCTGATCTGCGGCGGCGTAAACGGCCTTGCTTCCGAATGAGGCAGGGCCGTTTCGCCAGTCATAAGCGGAGGCGCCGCTCAATCATTTGTTTCCGATGATTCTGCGGCCCCCCTCCATATCATATCAGTTCACATTTCAGCGGCATTGCCCCTTCCGCGGTGATACCGCCTCCGGCCGTCACGCGAATCTCCGTCAGATGTCCGGCCAGCTCCACATTCCTGCTGTATCCGTCATCATCGTACAGCTGATAAACCGCTTCTTCTTTTACAAAATGCATAAGACGTAAAGATGAGGTATTCACCTGCTCCACATACTGGCCGCCTTCCGCCAGCGGAACCAAATGGTCCGCGCGGACGAAGATCAGTACCTCTCCCAGCTCTGCTCTCACAAAATGATGTCCCGCCTCCAGAATCTCCACATCCATGTCCTGAGCGCTCCGCATCCGATAGAGCTTCATTTCCTCCGGCAGATATACATACCGTCCCGCGGCATTCTGCCGGTAAACCGGCGCAATCATCAGACTCTCCCCCACCATCAGCTGATCCTCCGTCTGGACCGCCATTCCGTCTTCCGGCCACACGAAGGCCAGCGGGATGAACATCATGCCTCCGGACAACGCCGCTTTCATGAATTCGCTGTACAAATACGGAAGAAGCGCATATCGAAGGCCAATGATCTTCTGGAACGTCTCCGGCTCTCCAAAACGGTAGAATTCCTGCTCTCTGGTCCCCATAGACGAGTGATTCCGCATAAGCGGTGTAAAAATTCCCAGCTCCAGCCATCGTATCAGCAGGTCGGCCGTCGTATCCGATCCAAAACCGCCCAGGTCCGCACCAATATAGAGGAATCCGCACATATTTAAAGACGGCAGCATCTGCATATTCATCAGGAGATGAGACCACCAGGACTGGTTATCCCCCATCCAGATACCTCCGCAGCGATGCATGCCTATGCAGGACGACCGGGAAAAGATTAAAATCCTCTTTTCCGGCGACAGCCGCTCAAAAGCCTCCCCCGCCGCGCGGGTCATATTACTGCCATACAGGTTATGCACACGGTCATGCCGTATCATTTTTCCGTTCATATTATGATAGAACGAACGGAAATCCTCGGGACGGTTGGCCATACTCAGCACTGTGCCCTTCAGTTCAAAGAATTTCCAGATATCCAGGTCATCGGTCCGAAACGAGGTCAGCTTACGAAACGCTTCCTGCAGATACGCCTCACTGTAAAAAAGCGCCGGCTCGTTCATATCGTTCCAGAATCCCTCAATACCGGCATCCAGCAGCACCCGATACCAGTCGCCGAACCATTTCCGCGCATCCGGATTCAGCACATCCGGGAAATGAACCCGGCCAGGCCAGGCGCCGCCCACAAACGGGGTCCCATCCTCATTTTTACAGAAATATCCGTTTGCCAGGCCTTCCTCATAAACCGGATAACCTTTCTCAATCTTCACACCGGCGTCGATAATCGGTACCAGATGAATATGCTGCCTGCTCATCTCCTCAACAAATTCCGGGAAATCCGGAAATCTGCCCGCATCTACGGTAAAGTCCTTGAAGCGCTCCATGTAATCAATGTCCATATAGACGCTGTCCAGCGGCACCCCCTGATCCCGATGTTCGCGCACTATCTGCCGCACATCTTCAGCACTTCTGTAGCCCCAGCGGCTCTGTCCGTAACCGAAAGCCCACTTTGGAGGAATATAACTGCGTCCGATCATGGAGCGGAACTCATGCACCATGTCCAGCAGACTTTCATTTTCCAGAATATAAAGGACAAAACCGCCTTCGGCGACAGTAATCCTCAGCTGTTTCCGGTCCGTATAGCCGCAGTCAAAAATCACCTTCTGGCCGCAGTCAATAAACAGGCCGAAGCGTTCACGCCCGCCGGCCGGTTCAAAAATCAGAAAATTGTGGGCTCCGTAGAGGGAATGTTTTTCCTCTGTGTGATTGGGATCATCGGAGCAGTTGGACTCATAGATCCAGCCACGTTTATTTATCCCGCGGACATTTTCTCCCAGACCGTAAATACGGTCCCCGTCAGACATTGGGCAGACAAATACGCTGCCGCCTTGCCGGCCGGGGCTCAACAGCCGGATATGGTCCTCCGTAAAGGCTTTTGTCTCCGCCGGAATCCGGATTTCCACGGCATCCGTCTCAATTGGTTCGCCAAATACATATTTTCGGATCATCTTTTTCCTCCATCCTTCATTATTTTAATGTCTGATTTAATATCTGACCAGAAAGCCGTCCATTCCTGCGCGCCGCGCGCCGGCCACGTCACAGATAAAATCGTCTCCGCACATCAGGCTCCGCGCCGGATCGAGGCCATACGTCCTGATCAGGCTCTCATAAAACCGCCGGTCTGGCTTCTTATAATACATATCTGACGACATGAGAATGCCGTCAAAACATTCATCCAGGCCGAAAATATGCAGCTCATAAGAGGTAAACACTCTCTGGGCATTGGTCAGCAGATAGAGACGCGCACCCTGGTCCCTCAGCTGCGAAAGACGCTCTTTCACGCCGGGGAACAGCCGGATATATACGGTAGTCACAATGCGGAACAGCCGGCAGGTAAATACCAGCAGTTCCTCATCCGGATTCACCCCCTGATCCTCATACAGGCGGCGGAATACCGTCTCAATGCGGATCTCTGCGGTATCAATAACATGGTCTTCCGGCAAATCCCCGGTCAGCTCTCCTCCCGCCGGCCGCATCGGCTCTTTTCCCCGCAGCAGCCGCGCAGACGCTCTCTCGCTGGCCAGCTTGGGCCGCTCGCCTCCCGTATGCTCCGCCCAGGATTCGTCCAGCGCCTCTTTTACCGCCGTCTCGTAGGCATCCTTCAGCTTAAGAGGCTCATATCCGGCGCCGTAATACCGATAAAACCGCGCCATTTTCTCCCATGCCTTCAGGTCGTTTTCGTCAGTCCGGATATCGATCAGCGTTCCGTACAGGTCAAAAACATAATTGTCGTATTTTCGCTCTTTCTCATTCATAACGATCCAGCACCTCATATACTCTCAATATTTCTCCCACACTCCAGGCCTGGGCAAAACAGCCTCTGGAAAATGTGGGGCTGGCGCCGTCGTAAATCTCCGGCAGCTGGCCGATGCAGCCCTCACGCATGGCGCTTTCCAGCGCCTGTATCTGCCGCCGGACCGTCCGCACCGCTTCCGCCTTATCGTCACGGGTCTTCAGATAAGCCAGGTAATACGCCCCCAGCGGGAACACCCAGACCGTCCCCTGATGATAGGCCATATCCCTTTTCTGCATTGAACCGCTGTATTCGCCGTGAAACTCCGTGTCGCCCGGTTCCAGGGTCCGAAGGCCATACGGCGTATACAATTTCTCATAAACTGCGTCTACAATCCTGCGCTGCTGCTGTCTGTCCAGCATGGAAAACGGCATCGACACCGCCCAGATCTGGTTGCAGCGGAACTGTTCATCCGCCCTGGTGCCGGAGAGCACGTCGCGCAGCCGTCCCTCCTTTTCCATCCAGAACTTTCGTCGGAAACTGACGCGGACCTTTTCCGCCAGCCGTCCGCAGCTGCGGGCAAAATTTTCATAACCGCAGTCCGCGGCTTTGTCGTCCCGGGCGGCATTCCCGCAGCTGTTCTCTGACAGGCGGCCGCCCAGTTCCTCCATTACCCGCAGTCCATTATACCAGTACGCATTGATCTCTACCGGCTTTCCATGGCGCGGAGTGGGCAGATAATTCTCGATCCGCACATCCATCCAGGTCACCTGGTCATATCCCTGCCCGGCACGGATCAGTCCGTCCTCATCCATACCGATACCGAAATCCGTGCCGGTCCGATAGGCATTTATAATCTCCGTCATCACCGGCCACATTTCCCGGACAAACCCGCCGTCGCCGGTCCGTCTGTAATACGCATATACACTGTTGATAAAAAGCAGGGCGGCGTCAGCCGTGTTGTAACGGGGTTCCTGGCCACCTTCCGGAAACAGGTTCGGCATCAGCCCCCGGCTGCAGTATCCGGCAAATGTACGCAGAATACTTTTTGCCGTCTCAAACTGCCCGGTCGTCATACAGCACCCTTCCAGGGCGATCATCGTGTCCCGGCCCCAGTCCTCAAAAAACGGATAGCCGGCCAGAATCGTGCTGCCGCCTGTGGACTCTCTCCGGGCAATAAATTGTCCGGCACTTACAGCCAGCTGCAGCGCCGCTTCTGAACGGAGCCCGGCAGAAATTTCTTCGGACCGGGGAGCAGGCATTTCCGGCAAGCCGGAATGTTCTGTCCGTTTCGCCGCGCGTTCAAGCCCCCGCCGGTATCCGGTCATCTCCGCAAAAACTGCCTCTGCCGATTCCGGTATTTCTTTCTCCATACCGCACAAAAATTCCAGCACCGCGCTGCCGCGGGCCGGCACGGTTTGCCTGATCCGAAAAAGCCTACAGGTCCGTCCCAGAAAGTTGCGTCCGTCACGGGCATCACAGGCATACATGGCGCCTTCGCAAAATTCCTGCGGAAAAGCTTCCACCGTGCCGCCGGTCCGGAAATACAGCCGCAGATCGCCGGACAGAATCTCATAAAGGCACTCCCGGGCAGGCCGCTTCTCGTATGCACCGCCTGTACCGCCCCGCGCTTCCGGTTCTCCCTCTGCACATTCCCGCACCGCAAACTTCGGGCTGCCCGTCAGTTCCTTTCCCTTCGGCACGAACTGCAGGTGCGGCACTACCGTGAGTACGGCTTCGCGGTCCGTATGGTTTTCCAGCCGGTACTGGACCGCCACAAGGTTTTTCCCCGGGGCCATGGCAATCGTTTTCACAGCTTCCACTCCGCCCACCTGAAACGTCCATTCCGGATAATCCTCAAATACGAAGCTGTTCAGATATCGGTAACCTTCCTCATCCTGATCTCCACCGGCAAATTCCTGCGAGGACAGGTGTACGCCGTCAAGACATTCCTCCAGCCGGTTCACCATATTGCAGCGGAGATTCGGCGCACGCAGGCAGGCCATCAGAAGCGCCTGGTCGTTGCGCACATTGGAATTGATCATGGAGGCGGAGGAAAAACCGCCCAGTCCGTTGGTCAGCAGGTAGACATTTTCCTGTCCCCGCTCTCTCGTAACCCAATCCTGTTTCCCATATACAAATCTCATGTTTCTTCTACCCTCATTCGTATTCGGCAGCAGCCTGTCGTTTTCAGCAACAGTCTACACGAAAATATGTACCGCCCCGGACAGCCGCCGGAAAGCGGCAATACGGTCAAAGCGTCACAGGCGCTTTGTTCGCATGGAAATACGGCCAAAGCGTCACAGGCGCTTTGTTCGCATGGAAATACGGCAGCCAGGGAACATCCCCCTCCCCCTGACTGCCGTACCTGCCCAAATCCTTATTCTTTCACACTCGATTATAAGGCAAACTGCAGATTATCAGCCCTTCACCGCGCCGGACATGCCGTCCACATAGAACCTCTGGAGGAACATGAACAGCGCCGCAATGGGAATCGAGATCAGCACGGCCCCCGCCGCGAAGCAGGTGTACCAGCTGTCGATGTACTCCTTCTCAAGCATGCGCCACAGACCGATGGCTACCGTATAGTAGTCCGCGTTGGCGCGGCAGATCACCTTCGCGAAGATGAAATCCACCCACGGTCCGATGAAGGAGGTCAGGACCGTATAGATGATCACCGGTTTGCTCAGCGGCAGCGTGATCTTGTAGAATATCTGCCATCTGGTGCAGCCGTCGATCAGAGCCGCCTCGTCGATGGCTCTCGGAACCGTATCGAAGAAGCCCTTGGCGATCTGGAAGCCCAGGCCGGCGCCGCCGGAGTAGCACAGGATCAGCGCCAGACGGATCAGGCCGCCTTCGGACAGGCCCAGCGCTTTCAGGATGAAATACACCGCCACCATGGACATGAAGCCCGGGAACAGGCCCAGCACCATCGCCATATTCATGTAGGGTTTGCGCATTTTAAATTTGATCCTGGACAGGCAGTAGGATACGGACAGCACGTAGAACGTGGACAGGATGCAGGAGCAAATCGCGATAAACAGCGTGTTGCCGAACATCTTCGGGAAGTTCAGGATCGTCGTATCCGTAAAAAGTCTCGCGTAGTTGGCAAGAGTGTAGCTCTTGGGGAAGAAGGTGGACACATAGGAGCCCTTCTCCGCACGGAAGCTGGTCAGTACTACCCACAGGATGGGGAAGACCCAGACCACAGCCAGGATTGCCAGCACGATATGAACGATCGTATTATTGATAAAGCGTTTGCGCTTTGCCGACGCCACTCTGGTCTCTTTCATCTTAGAACGCCTCCTCATCTTTATAAGATTTGCTGTTTCGGTAGGTCAGCAGCGCGCCGATGGCCAGGATAATGAAGGTCAGGATGCCGATAACCGCACCGATATTGTAATACTGCTTGTCAATGGTCAGCTTATACAGCCAGGTAACCAGAAGGTCGGTCTTGCCGGCCGTGGAAGCCAGATCCGTCACCGGATCGCCGCCGGACAACAGGTAAATGATATTGAAGTTGTTCACATTGCCCGTAAACGTGGAGATCAGGTACGGGGTCGTGATAAACAGCATGTAGGGCAGCGTGATCTTCATAAAGATCTGCACCGGATTGGCTCCGTCCACCCTGGCCGCCTCGTAGAGCTCGCCGGGGATATTCTGCAGCACGCCGGTCAGCTGAAGCAGTGTGTAGGGCACGCCTACCCAGATATTGATGACAATGACCGTCACTCTGGCCCACAGCGGGTCCGTGAAGAACGGAAGCGACGCGTCCGAAGCGATCAGGCCCAGACTGCGCAGCAGCACGTTCACCGCTCCGTTGGGCTGCAGCATCGTGCGCATGATCAGCAGCGATACGAAGGACGGCACCGCGCAGGAAAGTACAAAGCAGAATCTCCAGAATCCCTTGAACCTGGTACCCTCGCGGTTGATCACGATGGCCAGGATCATGCCGAAGATATAGTTGGTAAATGTCGCAAAGAACGCCCATATTAACGTCCATCCCAGCACAGACCAGAAGGTACTGCCCAGGATACTGCTGGAATCAAACAGCGTCCGGAAATTCTCCAGGCCCACCCACTCAAACAGCAGCAGATGGTTGTCGATCTTGCTGTAATTGGTAAAGGCCATGCAGATCATGAAGATCAGCGGCAGCACCGTAAATCCGAAAATGAATATCAGGGACGGCGTCATCAGAAGCCGCTGGATATTCTCATGAAGCAGCGTGTGGAGATCTTCCTTAAATGTATTTACATGGCGTCCTTCCTTGTCCAGGCACTCCGCCGCGTAGGCGCTCTTGACGCACTCTCTCCAGAACCACACCATAAACAGCGTCAGAAGGATCGTCGCCACGCCATAGAGCAGGATCAGGATCGAGTTGTCACCCTTTGTGTACTCGTAAATCTGCAGCGCTTCGTTCCAGACTTCCTCCTGCTCCACCCATCCCAGAGATGGCAGCATGGCCAGGCAATGGAAGCCGTTGGTGATCATGAACACAATATACGCCACTTCCGCCGCAAGGTAGAGAAGGCCTTTGATTACCTGCTTATGTACGATATTGCCAGCTCCCAGCACCAGCATGGACAGTTTCGTCTCGGGGCCGCCTTTTGTCGCGGCAGCGGAAACCGTGTACGGGGTGGGAAAATCATTTATTCTCTTTTTGAAAAGTCCCATAATCGTATGCCCCTTTCCTCTATGAAATTCCATTGCTGTTCATCGCGTCGTTCATGGCCTGCGTCTGCTCCGCCGCGTTGTCGTGGGTCACGGTCTTGTTGCGGATGCCCTTGCCCATGTTCTCCACCGGACTCCAGCAGTTGCTCATGGCAGCTACGAAGGGCTGCAGAATGGAAGTGCGGTCAAAGGTATCGTTCTGTGCCGCTACCAGCATATCGTTCGCAACCTCGGGACGCGCCAGAAGCTCCGTGTTGCAGGGAACCACATTTCTCAGTTCATAATGAAGCTGCTGTGCTTCCGCAGAGCCGAGATAGATCGCCAGCTGGATGGCCGGAAGCATGTAATCCGACGTAGCGTTGACGCCGATGGCCTTGGAGCCGGCGTATGCCATCATCTGCTTTTCCTCACCATTCAGCATGAAAGTCGGCGGAGCCGCAACCCCCATGTTATCCCCCAGGATATCGCGGATATTGGCCGCGTCCCAGGAGCCGGTGAAGATCGCCTTGATGCTGCCGTCGCGCAGGCCCGCCATACCGGAACCGTCGGAATCCACGACGAAATTCGGATTGGCCAGCAGGTCTACCAGGTAATCGGTGATGGCAACCGCCTTGTCGCCGGCGAAATCAACCCCCGCGGCTTCATCCGTTCCGTCTCCGAAAAGTGTGCAGCCGTTGCCTACATAGAAGGCCGGCAGATACCAGGAGTTGGTGAACGGGAAGGAAACGACGCCCTTCTCCAGCATGGCGTCCAGACTCTTGACATCCTCCTCGGTAAACACGCTCTTGTCGTAGAACATATACCAGGTGTTGGTCGTAAAGGGAACGCCGTACAGATATCCGTCCAGGGTCACGGAATCCACGATCGCCTGGGAGCTGGTGCTCTCAATCTGCTCCCTGTAGATGCCGCCGAACTTGGCCGCCGCCTTGGCATTGGTCAGCGTCGTGATATTGTCGTTGGCATACATGAATACATCGGCGCTGGCCTCCGGGTCCTGCGCCACCTGGGACGCCGCCGACGCCTCGTCTGCCACTCCGTAGATGAATTCAATGTCATACTCCGGATGCAGCGCGGCGAACGCATCACAGGATTTCTGCAGCCACTGCCCGCTGTCAATAGACTGGTCCTCGGAGGGGGCCCATACCATCAGGCGGACATGCTGCACACTTCCCTGTCCTGACGAGGATGTTCCGCCACCAGAACACCCCCCCAGAAAGGCTGCCGCCGCTGTAACGGCGGCCATAAGAATTGCTGCACACTTCTTCATCGCTCTTTCCGTCCTTTCCCGCGACTTTTGATCTGCTCAAAAGTTTCGCTTGGTTTCTGTTACCCATATTATTACTCCGGAAAAAGCAGATTGTCAAGTGATTTTTGATATTTTTTTCCAGTTTTTTTGCCTTTTTTCTCTGATCGGCCGTGATGTTGCACATTCTCCCGGCCGTATTTTTACGAAACATTGCTAAACTTTCTCGACGCACTGTGAAATACTTGCAATTATCCGAAACTTTTTGTATAATTTTCAAGTAGAAAGACGGAATAATTCTGCGAGGATCTGAACCGTTCATTACCGATCAGGAGGAGTCAAGAAACAAGATATGCCTACGATTATCGATATTGCCGACAAACTGGGGATTTCCAAGGGAACAGTCTCAAAAGCTCTGAATAATGCCGAGGATGTGAGCGAAACTCTGCGAAAACGTGTGCTGGAAACCGCCGTGGAGATCGGGTATGAGAGAAACCGGGCACGGAAGGGCACGACGGACAAGCTCTGCGTGATCGTGGAAAATCTGAACCACAAAGACCCGACCGGGTTCGGCTACGGAATCATTATGGGCTTCAAAAAGCTGGCGATCCCGGCCGGCTGGGACGTGGACGTGGTCCCTGTCACCCCGGAGGAACAAAAAGCCATGTCTTACGATACGTTCATGCTTGCCCATGAATATAAAGGCGCCTTTGCCATGGGGCTGACGCTGACCGATCCGTGGATGAGCGAACTGAAGACGGCGCGAACGCCCACCGTTCTCTATGACAACTACGTGCCGGACAACATGCGGGTCAGCTACATCGGCGTCAACAGCGACGAGGGGTTTGATCTGGCCGTCGGACATTTGAAAAAGCTGGGACATACGCGAATCGGATATCTGGGAGGCGGCGAGGGCTCCTATGTGACCCAGTTACGCCACGACGCGTTCATCCGCGCGATGAAGAACCACGGCCTGGAAGTAAAAAAGAACTGCATCGGCCGTTCTTACTTCATTTCGGAATGTACCAACAAATTTCTGCCCATACAGCTGCGAAGCCGGGTCACCGCCATTATCTGCGGATACGATCTGATGGCGCAGGCGGTCCTCACCCAGTGCATGGATCTGGGCTACCGGGTACCGGAGGACTTAAGCATCATCGGCTTCGACGACGCTCCCTTTGCCGCCTATACAAATCCGCCTCTGACAACGATCCGCCAGAACCAGGAAGCTCTGGGCAACTGCGGGTTCTATGCCCTGAACAGCCTGCTGAATCAGACCGCCATCAGCATGCTGCTCCTTCGGGCTGAGCTGATCACCCGGGGAAGCACAGGCCCGGTCCGCACATGGGAACTGGCGAGGCCGCGAAAGCTGCCGGTATGAGCGAAGCGCGGCTAACCCATAAAGGCCTTGATTTTTACTCCATCGGCATAGCCTTTGTGATAAAGCCGTTTCATATCTGCCGGGTCACGGGACAGCGTACTGACGCCGCAGGTATCATCCGGCGCGACGATCAGCACTTTCCCTTCTCCTGCGTATTCCTGTGCCAGAGCAACGCTCTCATTGTACCGGTTCGCTCTCTGCCGCAGGTTTTCCGCCGCGCGGGGGTATTTTTTACGGATTCGGGCAGCCAGCTTCTCATCCTGCTCGGAAGTCCGGAGAACATTTTCCGGCCTGGTAAGCAATACAACGACGCGATCGCACCCGGAAGCGAACGCCTTTTTAAGCGGTACCGGATCGCCCAGCGCTCCGTCGTAATAGGGCGTTCCCTGCACGAAATAGGGCCTGCAGACAAATGGAATGGACGAGGATGCCTTAAATATGTCATATTCGTCCTGCCGGATATCCCGCTTATCGAAATACTTCGCCTCGCCGGTTTCGGCGTTGGCCGCCACCACGATGAATTCCATCGGATTATCCCGCAATGCCTCATAATCCAGAGGATATTCCCCATCGTGGTTGCTGAGCGTGCCATAGACATAGTCCATATTAACAAAGGACCGTTTCATAATAAAGTTTCTTACACTCGCATACCGCCATCTGGGGCCGTATTCCGTATAAAAAATAAAATTACGTCCTCTCTGGCCGGCGATAAAGGAGGCAAGGTTCGCGCTCCCCGCCGATACGCCGATCCCAAGGTCAAATCGAATATTCTGATCCAGACAGTAGTCCAGCACTCCGCAGGCATAAATTCCCCGGAATCCGCCGCCTACATCTACAATGCCTGTTTTCATAGCACGCCGCCTTTACATCATTTTATTTTACAAAAATAACTCGTCTTATGTGAAAATATAATGTTTGTCAACTGATTCAACACTGGTTTTATTCTGCCACGGTAAACACTGCGGTTACATCTCCGCTGCCAAGCGCCGTTTTCCAGTCTGTAAGATCGTCAATTTTCCCGATTCGGGTATAGCTCCATGAATTGGAACCGTAAAAGATAACGATCTGATCTCCGCTGTAAAGCACAATATCTCCCTCCGTCGTCGTAGTCTGATGGTTGTCGGTCGTAAGACCTTTCCCAAGCGGCCCTACCTTTTCAAAACCGGAATAGTCGCTCATTTCAATGGTTACGGGGCCTTCCTTCATCATTTCAATCAGTTCGTTTACCGCCTGATTGTGCTCCAAAGCGGCCGTAAAAGTGTAATCCCCGATTTGCACATTCATTTTCATTTCTGTTTCATCCTCCTCGTAATCAGTACGCAAAGCGCTGCCGCAATGATCATCCAATATTTTCTCATCATCGTTTTTTACCCACTGAAAATCATTTTCTTTTGATTGACAGTTATGGGACATCCCATATGCCGCGAACGGCTAAGGAATCTAACCTCGGAATATCGCGGCAGATATTGCCCCCATCATCAGGGCTGCAAGTATCAAAGGGATCATTCCGTCCACATAACCTGTTGTCGAATCAAGGTTATAATATAGGATATAGGCCGCCAGGCTGACCAGGGCAAACAGCACAGTCACGGCAAAAAAGCCGCACGCCGTCCCAAGTGATAATGCCCCTGTCCCATAGAGCATATTGACTTCCGCCAGGGTCAGGGCTGCCCAGGCTACAATAAGGACCAGTTCCGTAGTCACCGGCCTGTTCATAAACCGCCCCGTAATAACCGCCAGAAGCACATACGCCACTGCCGCGAACGGAAGGATCCACCCGGCCGGGATGATGGTCTGCTGCAATTGGGCCGTCTGAATACCCCTGATGATCAATATCACCGCCGCCGCGCCAAAAGCCAGCGCCGGCAGCAGCAGCCAGCCGGACCGCATTCCTGTTACCGGCCTGACCGGCTTAAACGCCAGGATCCACCACAATAAGTAAAAAGCACTGCAGATGATCAGTGATATATTTCCCGTCAATACCTGTCTGATAACCTTATCCATCTTTCCTGTACACCTCTGTCTTATTTTCACTGCCGGTCCATTCGTCCGCTCCGAAACCGCCTGATCTCATCATCGATCGTATTATAATCCCTCTGAAACAGTTCTTCGCAGACCTGCTGCCAGAGGATCGTTTCCGGGAGCTTCTCCAGCAGCTTCCTCTGCACGAACTCTTTACTCTTCTCCCGGTAACGCGGGAGACTGTTTATCTCCAGGATTCGCGCCAGCTCCGGCCGCCACAGGATGCTCAGCTTTCTTTTGGCGTCCACTTTCGGATTGGCTTTCGGCCGGCGCAGAAAATAAAAATCCAGTCTGCCGCCGTCATCCTCAACCGTGATAATCCCCCACCATTCCGGGACATGTTCCGCAACATGCAACCCGTGCCTGCTGCCGGCAGCTATGATATTATAATCGTAATAGAGATCGTAATTCTTCACCTGGCCGGTCAGCCGGCTGTAACTGTCATGGTCGCTCTTGATTTCGATCCCATAAAGTGCATCCGGCGTGACCATCACCACATCCGCCCTGGCCCTGCCCGTCCGCTTTTCCTCCAGAATACGGATCTTGCCATAGGTTTCTTCCAGATATTCAAACAGCGGCTCGCGGATACTGCTGTCATAGGCAGTGAGCGATCCTTCCATCAATATTCCCCTCTCCCCGGCCGGCCTTATCTGCCGCCGGCTGCTTCCAACTGGTTAAACTATCAATTGTCCAAGGAACACGTGCTGTAATATTTCTTGCCTCATTCGCCGTTTCCTCACACTGCCAGAATACATCTCTCCTCATAGTCTAAAATGAGAGCATCGTGGGTGAGAAACATCATTCCTTCCGTACACGCCTGGCAGATCAGCAACCGGTCAAACGGATCTTTGTGAACCGGCGCATCCGGTTTACGCCTGAGATTTTCCAGCGCAAAAATATGCTGCTCCTGAAGCGGCAGCTTCATGTAACCTGCCTTCGTACAGTACTTCGACAGTTCTTTCGCGGTTACCGCGATCGCGTCGGGGTGCGCCAGACGCTTCAGTTCGGTTTCCCACAGCGACAGGATGCTGTAATAGATCTCGTTCTTCTCATCGAGGATCAGTTCCCTGGCATGCTCACACAGACGCGGATCATTCGTAAGAGCCCATAAAAGAATATGAGTATCCAGCAGTATTTTCATATCTCTCTTCCGAACATTTCTTCCACTTCTTTGTCCCACGCATCAAATTCGTCCGGAACCTCGAATTTTCCTTCGGCTGCGCCGATACGGTCTGCCGCTTTTTGGGGAGGTATTAATGTTATCTGAGCCACCGCATGGCCGTTTCTCGCGAGATAAATGATCTCTTCCTGCTTTGTTTCCAGCATTTTTACGAGTTTTGATAACTCTGTTTTAGCTTCCAGCATATTGACCTGGGTCATGTTGCTTCCTCCTTGATCTCTCCTCGTTGCATATCTGGTCTCATTAGCTAAGTATATTATATGATAATAGATAAATTTTATCAAGTATCGTTTAGATAAATATGAGAATTCGGTTGGTGATCTTCATACACCAACCGAATTCTCATTTGGAAAAACAAAACAAATACCACCTTTGTCCCCACAAACTGGTTTTATTTCTACCTGCTCTTGTTTTAGAAATGCCACCGTTATTCCAAGCCTGCTTCTCTGAATAGAATACTTGTCATTTTCTACGGCGCATAAGTCAAATAAATCATCACCTGCTATTTTCAAGCCTATAATGATGATCCCCAGTCGATACGTAGATACGACAATTTCATTACTGCTCTTATGAAAAGCATCTATCAGACCGCATACTGCCGCATACAGCACATGGTAGATGTCTTCTCTTATTAAAATCTCTTTTTCAAATGCCTCATCCTTTGGCATGGGTTTTAGCTCATAGCCGCTTCCTGCATAGTGTTCCTCGATTTCTTCGCACAGGCGCAGACATAATGTAGCTAAATTTATTTTCTCGTTTATCACGGCAGCATTCTCCATTTATTGCTTCCCCTCCTTTTTGATATATTGACCTGTCACTCTTCTAATACCACCGGGCAGCCATCATAAAGCTCATGATCACTATATGCAATGACTCTTTCCGTTGCCGGGAGATTCCCCTCTACAGCTGCAAGACTATCATTTATATCTAACAAAGTTACATCTCTTTTTGCTGCTGCATAAGTATTTCCCAGGATTCCCTGCTGCTCTTCCAATACATATACAAAGCATTCCCCATTTTCCGTGTGCAGTGCGTCAGCGGGCAAACAGGCTTGATATGACTTTCCACCCCACTCCAAAGAAAATGTAACTTCAGGCGTATATTGTTCTATTGCCTCAATTTCAACAATACACCTGCACTTTGAATCTCCCTGCGTGCACTCCGTCAGCTTCCCCTGCAAAACCATACTCCCCACAGTTACATTCACATCCGTGCCAATTAATTTATCCGCATTGTCATAATATCCGGAAAAATCACCTATAACCGATACATCCCCCATTCCAATGGTTACAGCCTTCTCCCCAACACGAACAACCCAGCCGTCTTCTTCAGCAAAAACGCGTCCCTCCTGTTCATATAGCTGTTTCAGCAAATCTACATCTTTTTGCATAATACTGATACGGGAGTGCAATACTTCTCCGTATTTTTCATTTGCAACCTGAGACAAAAGAAAATGATACTCCAACAGTTTTAGTTCCTTTTCTGTCAGTTCTTCTTCCAGTGAAGCTACGTTATATTGATATAACGCATCTCCGCTTTTTACCCGGTCTCCATCTTCCACAAGATAAGAATCTATGGATAGTCCCTCGATATAACCAATCTGTGTTGTTTCTTCAAAGCTGATCTGACCTGTTCCGGCAATTTCATGTGTAATATAATCTTTATGGGGATATACAAAGCTGACCACAGGTGTATTATGCTCCCTCTGATACCAAATGCGGATTGTCAGGACAATCATTACTCCCCAAAACAGCAGTCCGACCAGTATATAAATCTTTTCCCTTTCTTTCATAGCATCCTCCTTATCCCTATCCCCTTAAGCCCGTATTGGCTATGCCTTCTTCCATCAAGTCATGCCCAAGCAAAAAAATCAGAAGTGTTGGTATCAAAATAATAACTGATGCCGCTAAAGCTATTCCTGCATTTTCTTTTGTAATATTTGGCAAATAAAGAGACACCGGCCATTTTGAGTGCTGCTGCAAAAAAGTCATAGGGGCCTCAATGGCATTCCAATACTCAATAAAACTCAAAATAACAGCAGCTCCAATTCCCTGCTTTCCCAAAGGCAATCCTACATGAAGGAATATATAGGCTTCTGTTGCGCCATCCAATCTGGCGGCTTCCAACAGTTCATCCGGCACAGCTTTAAAAAAACGTGTCATGATAAAAACCGGAAAAGTCGCAAATACCCCAGGTAATATGATGGAAAAATGCGTATCTATCATATTCAAATGATAAAGTGTTAAATATTCCGGAACCATCAATACCTGGAAGGGTATCAGCATGAGGATGATATACAGTCCAAACACATAGTTGATCCATTTCCCTTTCCATTTGGCAAAAGCCCATGCAGCAGGAACCCCAATTACGATTTGTCCCAATACAATACATATCACCTGCCCCACAGAATTCCAGAACATAACAAAGAATTCGGAAGTGCGTAGAAGTAATTCTTCAAAATTATCTGCACTAAAATAATATGGCAGGATTGGAACACTGGCATACCCTGTACTCCCCTGCAAAACTCCTCCAAAACTAATCCTGATCTCTTCGCCTTTCATAAAAGAACACACAACGACTATAAAGATTGGTTCTAACATGAACCATACAAGCAACAATGTTCCCGCAAAAGCCAGTCTGTTTTTTCTTCCCATACAATCATCTTTCCTTATGAATAAACATCTTTGTCCAACGCTTTTTGAAATAAGAGGGCTGTTAAACTAACGACAATCATGACTAATACAGCCGCAGCGCATAAATTTTCCAATTTGAGGTCTGCCAGCCAATTATTAAATAAATGCTGAATCAAATAAATGCTCTGGTCAGGATATTCTCCTGCAATCAGATACACCTCCCGGAAAGCTTTAAAAGCATTGAGCAGCGACAGAATAACAATCACGCTGCCATATGGCAATATACACGGCCATGTAATATAACGAAACTGCATGAATCTGTCTGCGCCATCCATGTCAGCTGCCTCATAAATGCATCGGTCTATGCTATTGAATGCGGCCGCCCACAATATGACATCATATCCAATATTTCTCCATACATAAGTTATCACCAACACTCCAAATGCCCACTTACTGTTGAGGAAGTCAACGCCCCCGGCAAAACCGTCTGTTAATTTATCCAAAAGCCCATATCTGCTAAACATAAGTTTCCATACCAAAACAATGCTTGCTACTGGAATCGCCATAGGTATTAACATAACTGTTTTTCTAATATCATCCTTCTTTTTACTGACAAAATAGGCTGCCAAAAGTGAGAAAAAGAGCAAAACAGGAATGCAGGATCCCAAAAATAAAATCGTATTTTTCACTGCCAGTTTAAAAGACGGATTGCCAATAACGCTGATATAATTTTGGAATCCTGCAAATGCTTTTGTAGTGTTATTTGTGAATGACCTCCTAACCATCTCTGCCATAGGAATGACATGAAAAACAGCCACTCCAACGATACTCGGCAAAAGCATCCAAAACCCCCATGTATTATTCCTGAAGATATAAGTCCACTTCGTTTGCGATTTCCTGTACGGCAGTTTCAAGTGTAATCTC
>CANQBX010000068.1 GCA_947589095.1 uncultured Lachnospiraceae bacterium | reverse complement strand
GACCGCGACAGCGCCTGGATACCGCCCTGGAACATTCCGACGCACACCGCCAGGAACCAGAACTCCCACTGCTTGTCCAGCTGGATCGCAAACAGTGCGATCAGGAAATAGCAGAAAATACAAAGCTTGATCAGATTCGTGTTCTTATATCTCTTCGCGGCCCAGCCGAACAGGATCGCGAACGGAAACGCGACGATCTGCGTCACCAGAAGCGCCAGCAAAAGCCCCGTCGTATCCAGCCCGATGGCGCTTCCGTAAGCCGTCGCCATATCGATGATCGTGTAGACGCCGTCGATATAGAAAAAGAACGCCAGCAGGAACAGCCAGATCGGTTTATGTCCCTTCAGATCCTTAAAGACCCGTCCCAGGCGGGCGAAGCTCTCCCGGACCGGATGGGACTGCTTCTTCACACCGTGCCTCTGCTTAAAATTCCGAAGGAGCGGAATCGTTACCCCCAGCCACCAGAACGCGTTGATAAAGAACGCGATCGCCATGGCCGTACCCATGCTGATTCCCAGAGTCTCATTGCCCAGCACGAACAGAAGGCTTATGATAAACGGGATACAACTTCCGATATAGCCCCACGCATAGCCGGACGACGACACCTGGTCCATCCGGTCCGGCTCCGTCACGTCCGAAAGCATGGAATCATAGAACACGAGGCTCGCCGCGTAGCCCACTCTGGCGATGACGAAAATCGCCAGGAACACGATCCACGGCACCGGCAGCGACATGGCCGCGCAGCCGATGACGCCCACCATCATGCAGATCGTAAAGATCGGTTTCTTATACCCGTCCGTATCCGCGATCGTACCGAATACCGGGCCGATCACCGCCACGCACAGCGTCGAGACCGACATGGCGTAGCCCCAGTAAGCCATGGCGTCCACCTCCGACACGCCTCCCTGCCCCGCCAGATAATTAAAGTAGATCGGCAGGATCGTGGCTACCAGAAGCGTGAAGGCGGAATTGCCCACATCATAAAGGATCCAGTACTTTTCCAGCTTCGTGAATTTCGACTTGCTCATCTTACCCATATTAACCCCTCATCGCGAGCCGGCATAAACTAATATGCGCGGTGCTTGTATGTACCTGTTAATTATTATCTTACCATATTATTACTGAAAAGAACAGTAAAATCTTCAAAATGTCGCACAAATGAAAAAGTCTTTTCAAATCTCTGAATTCCAGTTATAATAAAGCAGAAAACGAACCAGCGGGCGCGGCGGCCGCCGTGCCTGTCTGACAAGCGTAAACCGGGAGGAAGAAGAATGGCCGCACTGATCGTCCACGCAAAAGAGATCTTCGATAAATACAGAAAAGACGAAGTGACCGTATACGCCGCCCAGTCGTCCTTTTTCATTATCATCGCGTTCTTTCCGTTCATCATGCTGCTGCTGACTCTGATCCAGCTGATCCCGGCGATCCAGAAGTCGGATGTGATGGAACTGATGGTCGCGATCATGCCGGACATGCTGGACGCGCTGGTCGTAGGCATCATCGACGACCTCTATACCAAATCCCCGGCCACGATCATTTCTATTTCCGCCATCGCGGCCCTCTGGTCCGCCTCACGCGGAACCCTGGGCATTGAGCGCGGCCTAAACCGGGTCTACGAAAGCCCCATGAAAAGGGGCTATCTTGTCCGCCGCCTGATCAGCTCCGGCTATACGCTGCTGTTTATCGCAGCCTGTATCGGAAGCCTGTTTCTGCTGGTTCTGGGCAGCTCGATCTACTCCTTTGTCATCAAATGGTTCCCCATGCTGGCGGATTTCGCGGAACTGATCTACTCGTTACGCTCCTTCGCCGTTCTCTTCCTTCTGATCATCGTCTTCAGCGGCCTGTATAAATGGCTGCCCCAGAAGCACCATACGCTGAAAAGCCAGATGCCGGGGGCGTTGTTCGCGACGCTGGGGTGGATCGTGTTCTCCGCCCTGTTTTCCATCTATTTCAACAATTTCAGCAACTACTCGTATATGTACGGAAGCCTGACCGCTGTGGTCGTACTGATGCTGTGGCTTTACATCTGCATCTGCATCCTCTTTATCGGCGCGGAGATCAATTATTTTCTCGATAAATATTTCGGCGGCAGCCGCGATAACGTGAAATCCTCTTAGATATGGATGCAGTATTACGAAAAGGTGTCGGGCGGCCATTATTTCTTTTCATATTTTTAAATTATGTACTGGTTTTTCGCTGTCGATTGTGGTATAATCTGCAACGATTGTATCAATAGCAATATGAAATAATAAATTTTTACGGAGGTTAACAAGATTATGCATGGTAATGTCATCGTAGGCCAGTCCGGCGGCCCCACGGCCGTCATCAACTCCAGCCTCGCAGGCGTATTCCGCACCGCCATCGACCGCGGCGCCAAGAAGGTTTACGGCATGCGCAACGGCATCCAGGGACTTCTGGATGAGAAGTATGTGGATCTGTCCGACTATATCAAGAATGAACTGGACGTCGAGATCTTAAAGCGCACCCCGTCCGCGTTCCTTGGCACCTGCCGCTACAAGCTGCCGGCGATCCACGAGGATCAGGAGATCTACAAGAGGATCTTCGAGATCCTGGACAAGCTGGATATCGAGTGCTTTATCTACATCGGCGGCAACGATTCCATGGACACGATCAAGAAGCTGTCCGATTACGCGATGCTGACCGGGGCAAGTCAGAAGTTCGTCGGCGTTCCGAAGACCATCGACAACGACCTGGCCTTGACCGACCATACGCCCGGCTACGGCAGCGCCGCCAAGTACATCGCCACCTCCACCAAGGAGATCATCCGCGACGGCAACGGCTTCTCCTACAAGAAGGAGCAGGTCACCATCATCGAGATCATGGGACGCAACGCGGGCTGGCTTACCGGCGCAGCCGCCCTGGCCAAAGGCGAGGACTGCGAGGGTGTGGACCTGATCTACCTGCCGGAGGTTCCCTTCGATATCGATAAGTTCCTGGAGAAGGTGAAATCCCTTCTGGAGAAGAAGTCGACCGTATTCGTCGCTATTTCCGAAGGTATTAAGCTGAAGGACGGCACCTACGTCAGCGAAGCCGGCGGCGGTTCCGATTATGTGGACGCCTTCGGCCATAAGCAGCTGACCGGCTCCGCCACCTATCTGGCCAACCTTGTGGCCCATACCATCGGCTGCAAGACCCGCGCCGTGGAGTTCTCCACCCTGCAGAGAAGCGCCTCCCATCTGGCCTCCCGCACCGACATCAACGAAGCGTTCATGGTCGGCGGCGCCGCTGTGAAGGCAGCCGACGAGGGCGATTCCGGTATGATGGTCGTTATCGACCGCGTGTCCAACGACCCGTACCAGACCGCTGCCGGCGTGTACGACGTCCACAGGATCGCCAACGACGAGAAGCTGGTGCCGCGCGAGTGGATCAACAAGGAAGGAACCTATGTGACCGAAGACTTCATCGACTATGTAAGTCCGCTGATCCAGGGCGACTATCCGTGCGTAATGGTAAACGGTCTTCCGAGACATCTGTATCTGAAGCAGGAAGATAAATAAATTGCAGCAGGATCTGCCGGAAAGGGGCCGCGACGAGCGGCCCTTTTGTTTGTATTCCCTATTACGAAGCAAAGGACATCCCGACCGGAATGTCCTCTGTACGCGCTCCTTAAAAGTATTTCTTGGAACCCCACAAATTATTCTTTTTTAATTCCAGATATTCGTTGTAGGCTTTCTCCAGAATCTGCTTTTCATTGGCAAATTTCAGAAGATGATAGGCTTCGTAGAATTTATAATAGCCCGAATCCATGAAATACTCCTCACGCTGTGGCTTACTGTAGTAGCTGTCCGCCATCATCAGGTACCAGTGCACGTCCTTCTCTACCATATCCTGGGGAGTATTGAACGAATACTGGCTCTTGCCGATGTATTTGATGATCGATGCGGCGACCCCGGTCTCTTCCTTCACCTCGCGAAGCGCGGTCTCCTTATAATCCTCTCCTGCTTCTACAGTCCCTTTCGGCAGCACCCAACCCTCGTATTTGTTCTTATAGTTCTTATACAACACAAGAATCTTACCACGGAATATCACCACACCGCCACAGCTCGTTGCTTCTATCATTGCAATCCCTCCTGTCCGGTACGGACGCCCGCACCGTTGGTGTGTTCGTGAGCCTGACGCTAGTATAGCGCATTCTCCCCCCGATTGCAAGTCATCTGGAAAAATAAGTATCGAATATCTTCCGGGCGATGGGAGCCGCCGCGGCGCCGCCGGAACCGCCCTCCTCCACGATCACGCTGACGGCCAGCTCCGGCGTCTCTGCCGGCGCGAAGCCGATAAACCACGCGTGTGTATCCCGGCCGGATTCAAACTCCGCCGAGCCGGTCTTGGCCGCCGCCGTATAAAGCCCGCTCTTCACCGCGGACGCGGTGCCGCTTTCCACCACTTCCGTCATCATCTCCGTCAGGACAGCGGCCTCCCCGGCCGTCATAAGGCTTCCGTACACGGACGGCTGAAAGCTCCGGATCCGGTCTCCTCCGACATTCTCGATATGATCGATAAAATACGGCTTCATCAGCGTACCGCCGTTCGCAACCGCCGCCGCGAGAAGCGCGTTATGCAGCGGCGTGATCTGCGTCCGCCCCTGCCCGATAGAGGTCTGAAGCTTCTCCCACAGACCGGCCCCCTCTTCCATAACGTATGCGCTTCCGGCATAGGGCAGAGCGACGGGGATATCGCTGTTAAACAGCAGCTGCTTCGCCGTCACGGCCAATTTCTCCGCGTCCAGCCGGCTTCCCAGATACGCGAACGCGCCGTTGCAGGAATTGGCGAAGGCCTCCTTAAGATCCTGCGTACCATGGGCGTTCCCGTGATAGCACCGGATCGAGTAATCGCCCTCCTCGTAACAGCCGTCGCATTCAAACTGAAAATTATTGTAATCCTCGGGATGCTCGCGGATATATTCCAGAAGGATCACGGTCTTAAACGTGGAGCCCGGCGGATAGAGTCCCTGCGCCGCCCTGTTTAGGAGCTGGCCCGAGGTATTATCCGGAGAGATCAGACTGTTCCAGTCGTCCGCAAGCGTATTCGGATCGAAGCCCGGCTTTGAGACCATGGCCAGCACCCTTCCCGTATCCGGTTCCATTACGACCACGGCTCCCCGCCGGTCTCCCAACGCGTCGGAAGCCGTCTGCTGAAGCGCAGGATCCAGCGTCGTGACCACCGTATCTCCCATGTTCTTCTCCCCCATCAGCTCCCGCAGCGTATGATCGATCGGATTCACGTGGGAACTGAGCAGATAGAAATGAGCCAGATCCTCCAGTCCGGTCCGTCCCATAGTGGAATAGCCGACGACATGGGCGAACAGAGAGCCGTATGGATAGCTTCGAATCTCGCCGCCGTCTTCGCCGATAAGCGTCTCGGCCAGGACCGTCCCGTCGCCGGCCACGATCTTCCCCCGCACCACCCGCTCGGCGAAGCCATCCAGACGCGCGTTGTAGCTGTTATTGATCGTGTCCTCGCGGCGCACGGTCAAAAACCAGCCTTCATAGAAGATCATCACGGCAAAGACAGCCACGACCAAATACGTAAGCCGCAGCATACTCCGATCCGCGTTCTGCCGCCCGGCAGGCGCGTCCCGAAAAGCGTCCTTCTTTTTAAACTGCATCCATAATCTTCGCATACCCGTTTCCTTTGCTCCTACTCCGTCTCTCCGGCCGTCTCCCGCGTCTTCAGATACAGTCCCTGTATGACGCCGAACAGAATGAACGTACTCAGGACCGAACTGCCCCCATAGCTGACAAACGGCAGCGTTACGCCGGTGGACGGGATGAATTTGATCACACCGCCGACCGTCAGAAACACCTGCACGATATAGACGGTCCCGAGACCGAACGCGATCAGCTTGTAAAACAGATCCTTTATTTGCCCCGCGATCAGCACAAACTGCAGAAAACACCCCAGGCAGATCAGAAGCACACACAGCGCGAACAACGCGCCCATTTCTTCCGAGATCGCGGCGAAGATAAAATCCTTCTCCACCACCGGGATCTTCCACGGCATTCCCTCGTAAAGCCCCAGTCCGAACCAGCTGCCGGTACCGATGGCGAACAGGGACTGGGTGATCTGATAGCCCCGGTTGTCGATATCCGACCAGGGATCCCGCCAGGCGAGCACACGGTTCTGCACATGGGAGAAAAGCCGGTACGCCGCCGCGGCTGCCAGACCGCCGCTTAAAAGGCCGGCTCCCAGCCAGCGCAGGTCGGAGGATGCGGCATACAGCATGAACAGATACGCCAGAAAGAAGATCAGCGCGCTCCCCAGATCCTTGGAAAGTACCAGGATCAGCACATGCAGGGCCGCGGCCGCGCTCGTCAGGACCAGATGCTTAAATTCCGTGGAACGGCTCAGCATGGCGGCTATAAAGAATACATACAGTATCTTCACAAATTCCGACGGCTGGACGGAGAAGGAACCGACGTCCAGGGACAGCTGGGCGCCGAAGCTTCTGCTGCCCGCCGCGCAGACCGCGCCGAGCAGCAGAAGCCCCAGGCTGCCGTAAAGCCAGGCCAGCCTTCTTAGAAAGCGCGCTCTGTCTATGATCGCAGGAACGATGAAGCTGAACGCGGCAGACACCGCGGCAATGATAAACTGACGGACCGCCCGCTCATAGTTAAGCCGGGCCAGCATGATGAAGCTGATGCACAAAAGCATGCACATATTGTTGACCAGAAGCCGCGAGGCCTGCGGATAGAACGCCCGGTAAACATAGATAAAGCAGAGAAAGAACGCTGCCTGCAGCCCGTAAAAGGCCGCGACAGCCGGATCCAGCGTATTGAGGCAGAGCACGCTGTAGGCAAGCAGGTGCAGAAGCAGCATCAGCCGGATCTGACGGCCGCAGATCTTCTTCTTTCCCGGTTCGTCAACGCTGAAGTATCTGAAGTTCAGATAGGTGTAAAAGGCCATGATAAAAAACAGCAGGTACCGCGTCCATGACACGTATACATGCAGGATGTTCTGTATCATATTCTGATTGAATTCCGATAGATTGATCACCCTGTAAAATCCTTTCCGGCCCTGCCGCGGCACGGACCTGCTGCGTGCGGCTACTCGACGCCGCGCTTCATATGTCCTCTTGTGTATCCGCCCGTCCCCACAGAGAAATTCCTTTCCACGCCTTTATCCTTATTCGCGAAGGCATCGGCGTAAGCCCTGACGATATCGGAAAGCTCCCGGGGCGTCTCGTTAAGGAACTGCAGCCGCAGCGCAGCGGGCTTCAGGCTGCGCACCGTATCCTCCATTCCGAGAAGCGACAGCGGCTCCGGATTATAAATGGTATTATAACAGAATGCGCAGTGATTATAAACCGGCAGCTTCCGGCCCGTACGGTCCTTTAACGCAAGGAATCCCGGCGTTTTGTCACAGCCGGACACGGTGCGGCGTATGCACTGGGCCGTAGTCATGACCGGCAGGTAGCCGTAAACAGCCAGCTCGAACATCTGCGGCTTCTCCGTCAGATCCCGCATCTCCCGCGCGTTCAGCTCCAGCGGATAGGTCAGCCCCTGAAACCCCAGCCCGGCCAGCGTCTCTGCGGACAGCCGGTTAAACACATACAGATTGTGATCCGCGTACAGAGGCGGAAGCGCTCCGCCGCCGTTTTCCGCATACAGCTTCTTAAGCAGATCCGGCTCCTCCAGGGAACGGATCAGAAAGCCGTCGAAACCGGCGCCGCACAGCGTTTTCCCGCAGCGCCGAAAGAACGCAGCCGCTTCTGTCCGGCAGATCACAGGCATCGCGCAGATGCAGTCCTTTCCCGCATCATGACACCGGCCGGCCGCGGAATGCCATTCTTCCTGCGGCAGCGCGTCCGCCTCGAGCTGGATCTGCGCAATGCCTGCCTCCGCTATCGCCGCCTCAAGCTGACTCTCGTCTGACACCAGAACGTGAAGGCGCGGCCTCCATTGCTCCCGCATACTTTCCGCCGCGGTCTGCCCGGACTTAAGGACATCCGGTTCCGGCGCGATCCGGCGCGTCCGCCGGTACGGCTGCAGGATCGAATCCCGAAGCTTATCCAGCCCCTCTCTCCGCAGCTCGTTCAGCGCCTGGACCGGCACGAACAAATCGCCGTCCGCCCGGACCTCAAGCGACTCGAATGCAAACGGTGTCCCGCCGGTTTTTCTCATCCGTCCGGCAAGTCCTTCCGCCGTCAGCGGCTGATTCCGCGCGGGTTGGACGCAGACTCCCGTGACGGACAACGCCCCGCGGCGGCCGTCGGCCGGCCATAGCGAAAGCGTCAGCGGCTCTCCCACCGCAGCCGTCAGCCTCCCGCAGATCCTTTCCGTGACCTCGGCGTTTACATATGTCTTATCCAGATAATTGAGCAGCTCCCGGTCGGTCTGCCTGAATTCCGGCTTCTCCTTCAGAACCAGCATATCCCTTCCGTTGTGCTTCCGGTAATACCCTTCCGTCTGTCCGCCCCGGTCGAAAAGCGCGAGAAGGATCCGCCGGTCCGCGTCGTCGACCCGGTATCCGCCGCGTCCCGCACGCAGATACAGATCCACGTATTTCCTGTAGACGCTGACCACGCCGGCCGTATACGCCGGGCTTTTCATCCGGCCCTCGATCTTTAAGGAATATACGCCGCTCTCCAGGATATCCGGCAGGATATCCAGCGTGCAGAGATCCTTCAGGCTCATTACATATCGCTCGTTCCTGCCGTTCAGACAGCTCTCCGCGGACGATCCGCGCCCGGTTCCTCCCTTTTCCGCGCCCGCTTCCTTCCATCTCCGGTCCGGCGCGGGCCGCGTCTCTGGCCGGACGCCGGTTCCGGCCAATACGTCATATGGCAGACGGCAAGGCTGGGCGCAGCGTCCGCGGTTGCCGCTGCGGCCGCCGATCAGGCTGCTTAACAGGCACTGCCCGGAATAGCAGTAACACAATGCCCCGTGGACAAAGCTTTCGATCTCGATATCCGTATTCGCATGAATGTCCCTCAGTTCCGCAAGGGACAATTCTCTTGCCGTAACCACCCGGACCGCTCCAAGCTCTTTAAGGAGGCGCGCGCCGCCGGTTCCGGTAACCGTCATCTGCGTACTCGCGTGGATGTGCAGATCGGGGAACCACCGGCGTACCGCGGTCAGAACGCCCAGATCCTGCACGATGACCGCGTCCAGGCCGCGCTCATAGTAAGGCGCCAGATAATCGTACAGGCTTTCCAGCTCCTTCTCCTTAAGCAGCGTATTCACGGTCATATACAGGGATACGCCGTGCAGATGGGCGTAATCGATCGCCTCAAGCATTCTTTCCTCATCCAGATTATCGGCATAGGCTCTGGCTCCGAATCGGCTGCCGCCGATATAGACAGCGTCCGCGCCGGCCGCTACGGCCGCTTTCAGGCTTTCAAAGGAACCGGCCGGCGCCAGCAGCTCCGCCCGTTTTTTCTTCCGGCCTGTATGATCTTCCTGCATTCTGTTCTTCATCCGCCTGCCCCGTTTTTAAAATAATATCCCGCAAGCGGATCTCTCGCGGGACACTTTTGTACTATCTGCGGTTATTGCCCGGGTTGTAATGCTGGCCGCCGTACGGCGCATTGCTCCTCGGGCTCTGCGAAGCCGTCGCCTGAAGCGTCCTAAGCTTCTGAAGCTCCTCCCGGTTCGACTGATCCTGTTTCTGAAGCGCCTCGTAATCCCGCCTAAGCGCTTCCAGCTCGCGTCTGGCGTCCTCCTGCGCCGGCTTCTCCTTAAGCTCCGCCTGCGCACGTTCCAGTTCTCTCTCCCTGCGCTCCAGATCCATCTGCGTCGTCACAAGCTCATGCTTTAGGCTGTACGTCTCCTTCTCCATCTCTTCGCAGCGGCGGCGGCTCTCGTCGACCTTCGCCATCGCCTTGAAATAGTCGTCCGCGATGTTGAGAGCCACCATCACAGCCTGATACTCCTGGCTCTGCCGTGAAAAGCGGTCCTGCTTCTTAAGCTCGTTCATCTTGCCGGTGATGTATCCCGCGACCTTCTGAAAATACTCCTGATCCTCGGCGCCTCCCAGCGTATAGATCTTACCGTCGATCAGGACCTCCGCATAATTCTTATTGTTCATGGTTTCAGCCCCCTGTATTCATGAATTGAAATGTGTCATCCCAGCGCGATCTCGTCGATCCTACGCAGTTCCTCTTCGGTAAATAGCGTATTCCGGACCGCGCCGATATTGGCAAGGATCTGCTCCGGCTTCGACGCCCCGATCAGGACGCTTGTCACGATCCCGTCGCGAAGAATCCACGCCAGCGCCATCTCCGCCAGCGTCTGGCCGCGCTCCGCCGCCAGTTCGTTCAGCCGCCGGATCTGTGACAGCCGCTCCTCCGTCAGGGCGCGTTCATTCAGGAACCGCCCGTCGGTTCTTACGCGGCTGTCCGCCGGGATCCCGTTCAGGTACCGGTCCGTCAGCATTCCCTGCGCAAGGGGGCTGAAACAGATGATGCCTCTGCCCAGCCTGCGCGACGTTTCCTTTAAGCCGTTCTTCTCGATGGTCCTGTTAAAAATATGATAGCTGTTCTGATTGATCACAAAGGGACATCTGAGCTCCGCAAGGATCGCGGCCGCCCGCTCAAGCGTCGGACCGTCGTAGTTGGACAGTCCCGCGTAAAGAGCCTTCCCGCTCTTCACCGCCTGATCAAGGGCGCCCATCGTCTCCTCCAGCGGCGTCTCCGGATCCATGCGGTGATGGTAGAAAATATCCACATACTCCAGTCCCATCCGCTTAAGACTCTGATCCAGGCTCGCAAGCAGATACTTCCGGCTTCCGAAATCGCCGTAAGGGCCCGGCCACATATCGTAGCCTGCCTTCGTGCTGATGATCAGCTCGTCCCGGTACGGCATCAGGTCTTCCTTTAAGATCCGGCCGAAATTGCGCTCCGCGCTTCCCGGCGCCGGCCCGTAATTATTGGCCAGATCAAAATGCGTGATCCCGTTGTCAAAAGCCGTAAAGCACATCTGCCGCATATTCTCATAAGACGCCGTATCCCCGAAATTATGCCACAGCCCCAGCGACACCGCCGGAAGCTTAAGGCCGCTTGCTCCGCACCGGTTATACGGCATTGTTTCATAACGATTTTCGGATGCCTGATACATCCTGCAGCCCGCCTTTCTTTATCGGATTGATTTCACGCGTCAGCCGCCACCTGCCGGCCCGGCGCGCCTTCATTTCCGTTCTGGCGGAGCGCCCGTGACGCTTCGCCGGTATTTCTCAAATGTCAAAACGCAGAAAAATCTGTCGTCACTCCATCTCCAGTCCCAGATGCCGGTACGCGTTCTCCGTCGCCGTACGTCCCCTGGGAGTCCGGTTAATAAGGCCGTTCATCAGCAGGTACGGCTCATACACATCCTCCAGCGTCCCCGCATCCTCTCCCAGCGCCGCGGCCAGCGTATCGAGCCCCACCGGGCCGCCGGAAAACTTCTGAATGATCGTCGTCAGGATCGCCCGGTCGTTATTGTCAAGGCCCAGCTTGTCCACGTCCAGCATATCCAGCGCGAAATCAGCGACCTCCTTCGTGATCACGCCGTCGTACTTCACCTGAGCGAAATCCCGCACCCGCCTCAGCAGACGGTTAGCCAGGCGCGGCGTCCCTCTCGACCGCCTCGCCAGCTCCATGGCCCCTTCCTCCTCGATCGTCACATGCAGTACCTTCGCCGAACGCAGGATGATCGTCTTCAGTTCCTTCGGAGTATAGAATTCAAGCTTCTGCACCACCCCGAAACGATCCCGCAGCGGCGCTGTCAGAAGCCCCGCCCGCGTGGTCGCTCCCACCAGCGTAAAATGCGGCAGCTCCAGCCGCATCGACCGGGCTGTGGAATCCTTGCCCAGCATGATATCGATGGCGTAATCCTCCATAGCCGGATAGAGCAGTTCCTCCACCTGCCGGTTCAGCCGGTGGATCTCGTCCACAAAGAGCACGTCTCCCTCCTGCAGGCCGTTTAAGATCGCCGCCATCTCGCCGGGCTTCTCAATGGCCGGACCGGAGGTGACCTTCATGTTCACGCCCATCTCATTGGCGATGATGCCGGCTAACGTCGTCTTGCCAAGTCCCGGAGGCCCGTAGAATAACACATGGTCCAGTGAATCGCCTCTGGATCGGGCCGCGTCGATATAAACCTTCAGCATGGACTTAAGCCGTTCCTGTCCGATATAATCGCCCAGGTACTGGGGGCGGAGACCGGATTCGATCTTCTCGTCCTCCGCCGTCAGTTCCGTGTTAATGATTCTTCGTTCCATAATGCTCTGTCAAACCGCCTTCTTGCGCGCTGTGCGCTGTCTGTTCCGCATTTTCTGCCGCATATCGAAGCTAGTGATCGTATTACGCAGCCTCTCCCCGCCGGCGGCGCCCGTCTCCGACACGGCTTACAACATATACCGGAGCGACGCCTTCAGGATCTGCTCTGAAGCCATCTCCGCCGCGCCTTCGACCTTACGCACTGCTTTCGTGGCTTCCACAGGCGAATAGCCCAGAGCCACCAGTGCATCGACCGCTTCCCTCATTGCTCCATTCATCCCGGACGTCTGACGCGTACCGGCCGGAACTGCCGCGCCGGACGCATCCTCCGCAAGGGACGGGAGCACATCCTCCACGGACACCTTCTCTTTCAGATCCAGGATCACCCGCTGGGCCGTCTTAAGGCCGATACCGGGCGCCTTCGCGATCGCTTTCGCGTCTCCGGAAAGGATCGCAAGCCGCAGATCGGCCGGACTAAGCGCCGAAAGGATCGCAAGCGCCCCCTTCGGTCCCACGCTGCTGACGCCAAGAAGCTGCTTAAAGATCTTAAGATCCTGGCGGCTGCCGAAGCCGTACAGCGTCATCGCGTCTTCCTGCACCCGCAGATACGTATAGATACGCACCTCGGTTCCGGCCGGCGGCAGCGTTTCCAGAAAGGAAAGGGGGACATGGATATTATATCCGATACTTCCCGCCTCTACCACGATTACTTCATCGCCCGCTTCTATAAGAGGCCCTCTGATATATGAAATCATAGAAAATCCCCCGGCTGTCTGCATATTGCGGGCCCGGCCTGATTGCCAGCAGGCCGGGCCCCGAATCGATTTCCTGTTTCATCTTACCATATCCTTACCGTGAATGCAAGCGAAAAAGCGGACCGGATGATTCTTCAGGGAGCGTTCAGGACAGGAATATAGACCTCCAGATAGTATATCTGCTCTCCCTCGCAGGAGCCGCTCATAATATGGGCGGATATCACCTCAGCCGCGGTGAACAGGCCCTGCTCCGCCGCCCACGCCCGCATGGCCTCCACGACCTTCATATCCGGCTTCCAGGTATCCGACCTGGTCACTGTAAATACGCAGGGTACCCTTTCCGTCATCGGGCCGTCAAACGATTCGCCGCTGTCACGGCTGCCGGCTGTCTGCGGATCCGCAGGCAAAAGCAGACACGATCTTTCTTCCGTCAGAGCAGCGGCGTAGACAGGCCGCGTCTCCGGCGTCTGCGCATCGGCGTCCGGCTCCGCTCCTCCGGCAAATGCAGCCGGTTCCGGTCCCGCGCCTGCCAGGGAAAAGCCGGACTGATAATGATAATAATCATAGATATAGGACATGGACAGATCCTTTCTCTCCTGTCCGAGCGAGAACCAGTAGGTCATCGTATCCATATGGCTTTCACAGGTCTTCAGAAGATACGCGGCCGGAAAAGGCCGGACCTCCATCCTGTGAAGACTCCGGCTGATATTCTCACAGTCCTGCCTGGCCGCCTTCAGATTGGCTATGACCGCCTGCAGCTGCCTGACCGAATCCTCCTCCTCTCGGATCTTCTGATCCAGCTCCCTGCCATATTCCTCCGGAGTCATATCCTGGTTCCAGAAACGGTCGATATGAGCCAGGCTGAAATTCATACTGCGCCGGAATATAATACCATAGAGACGGGCCAGATCGCTTTCCGTATAATACCGGTAGCCGTTCGGCCGTTTTCTGGAGGCGATCAGACCCTTTTTCTCATAGAAACGGACCGTATCCCGGCTGACGCCGATTAGTCTGGCTACATCTCCGATCAGATACTCTCGTTTCTGCATACCCGCTGCCTCCATTCCAAGAATTTGTATTCAGTGTAGCCGCATTTCCCATGCGGGTCAATGGATCGTATGAATTCGAAAGAAAACGGAAGAAAATCGTAAAAAACAAACAGATGCCGGCGGACGAAGCATACGTGTCCGCCGGCATCTCCGATCAGTCAGGACTGTTTCTCATATCCGCGGTATGTCACGATACCGTTTCCGTCCGAGCTGTAATAACAGCCGTCCGTATCCCTTGCATTCTTCCGGTTCTTCTGGATCCGCCCCGATGCGTTCACCAGATAGTCGCTGCCGCCGTAGGAGATCGTTCCGTAACGGACCCACTCATCCGGCTTCAGCTGACGTCCCTTGATATAGATGCAGTTATCGCTGATCCCCGTTACTCCGGGCCCCGACGTCTTAAAGCGGTAGCTGTAGCTCTCATCGTAAAGACGCACCGTCGTCTTGCCGGTCGCCATGACGCCTTCCTTGGGACTGTCCCCGAAATAGTACACTTCTCCGGCATCGTCCTCGTCCGGCATCATCCACTCGTCCTCGATCCTGCGGTAGGAGAGGATCCCGCCGTCCTCATCCATATCCAGAAGGTAGAGTCCGTGAAGCATCTCCCCTTTCTCGTTAAACCCGTATCGGTGCCCGCCTATATACTTGATCTGGCTTGTTACCACGCCGCCTCGGCTCAGTCCGTAAAACCAGTATTCCTCACCGGCGGCGCAGGCCTCCGGATCGACATCCTCCGGCGGCACGGTCTTAAACCAGCCGGTCGCCAGCCAGCAGCGTTCGGATGAGTTGTAGTAGGAATGCGAGGCGTTCGCCTGGCTGGCCTCCGCCGTCTGATCCGTGTACCACAGATACTGTGCGGTTCCGTCATCATGGAACAGATACCACTTATCATTGATTCTGCGCTGGACGCCGCTCAGCTTTCTGCCGTTCGACTGGAAATAGAACCAGCAGTTGCCGTATTCATCGGCAACATCCTCATCATTGACCTCCAGCTCTCTCCATGCCTCCGAAACTCTGGCCCCGTCCTCCGGGCCCCCGCAGTAATATACGCCGGATCTCCAGGCGTCCTCACCGGTCAGGCGCCCGGCGTTGTCATCCACCCAGCCGTAGAGCATCCGTCCTCTCTCGTCGAATGCGTACTGCTTCGAGCCCCCGGTCGAGACGGGAATGGTCAGAAACACGGTCCGGCCGGAGTCGGGCGCCCGGCAGGCCCTTCCATCCGCCCTGAAATAGTACCACGAATATTCATATTCGTCCTCATCATAGGCATCCTCGTTATAGAGCCGCCGCCACTCATTGGCAACGCGTATGCCGCCGCTGTTCACATAGTAATAATTCCCGTTATGCTCGATCAGGCGGTTTGTCGCCATATCCCCGTTCTCATCCAGATAATAGTAATTACCGCCCGACAGCCGGAAGCTGTCCGTAACCATGGAGCCGTCGGAAAGATAATAGTGCCATCCGTCCATCTCCAGTTTCCAGCCGGCCGCCATGGACGTCTGCTGCGCCCCGACGGTCATCAAAAGCGCCGCGCCCGCGATAAGCGCCGGCTTGATTATTCTCCTCATCTAAATCCCTCCGATCCGTTGTCATGCTCCTGCATATCTGATATACCCAATCTATACCCTGGAGTCACTCCATAGTCAATAACGGATTCCTTTCCAATTTCTGACATTTGACCCGCCGCTTCCGAACAGGCCTCTCATAAACAAAAAGAGCGTTCGCCGGCGCTCTGCCCGCATGGAAACAAAAAAAGCCGGAAACCGGCTTCTTCCCACACTTCATTATGTAGTTTAACACAAATAAAAAATAAAGTCTAGTACTTTTTTATTTTTCCTGTACAATGTTAGATGACAGACAAAAAGCGACTGAAACACCGAAAGGAGCAGCCATGAACCATAAGGACATTCCTCTTCCGAACACCTCGCGCGGCGATGAGATCCGATATCTGGAGGAGACTCTGAAGGTCGTGAAAGCCAACACCGAAGAGTACAGCCGGCAGACCGCACAGATGCAGGAGGATATCGACGATATGCTGGCGCATTACCACGACAATGACGTCGAATCCCTGACGGATCTGAACAATACCGTCACTCTTTACGAACATATGAAGGCGGCCCTTGCGCACAATATGCGGGCCCTTAAAAAGCCCTATTTCGGGCGGATCATTTTCCGGGACCAGTCGCTCGAGAAACAGGAATCCCTCTATATCGGCCGCGGCGGCATTTCCCGGGACACGATCCATCCGATCGTCATAGACTGGCGCGCCCCTGTCGCCAACGCCTATTACGAAAGCGGCCTGGGCGAATGCTCCTATACGGCTCCGGGCGGCCGTGAAATGTACATCGACCTGCAGCTGAAGCGCACCTACGAGATCGACGACGGGGAACTGAAGGACTACTTCGACAGCGAAGTCATCGCCAACGACGAGCTTCTGACCAGGTACCTGGCCAAAAACAAGCAGGCGGTCCTCGGCGAGATCGTTGCCACGATCCAGAAGGAACAGAATGAGATCATACGTCTGACACCCTACCGCAACCTGATCGTCCAGGGAGCGGCCGGCTCCGGCAAGACGACCGTCGCGATGCACCGGATCTCCTATATCCTGTACAATTATGCGGAGCGCTTTAAGCCGGAAGACTTTTATATCGTCGGCAGCAACCGGATCCTTCTGAACTACATCACCGGCGTACTGCCGGAGCTGGATGTCCACGGGGTGCGGCAGATGACCATGGGCCAGCTGTTCGCACGGCTTCTTTACGAGGAATGGGACGAGAAAAAATACCGGATCGGCGGAACGGTCCGTGAAAATATCCGCGGAAGGCTTTCCTGGTTTATGGATCTTAAGGATTTCTGCGACCGGCTGGAGCAAAGCTATGTGCCGAACGGGGATGTTTATCTGGACGCGGAGCAGCCGTTCAGCGGAGGTTCCAAACATAGGATGCTCCCGGGCAGCGCCGCGGACAGTTCCGCAGACGCTTCCGCGGACGATTCGGCAGACGCAGGCGATTCCGCATCCGCAGCCGCTTCCGCATCTGCAGGCACTTCCGCAAGCGGTTCCGCTTCCGTATACGAAGAATCCTCCGGCCCCTGTAACCGTGTTCTTCTTCTGAGCCGGGATTCGATCGGCAAATACCTCCGCGAGAACCCCTCCCTCTCGCTGCAAAGTAAGATCGACGGGCTGAACGAACGGCTTATGACCCGCCTCCATAATCATTTCCTGGAGCATATGGGCAAATATACGGAAGATGAGCGGAAGGAGATCCTGCGCTCCTTCCGCGGATGGTTCGGCGGAAAGAAAATGAAGCTGTCGATCTTCGGTCTGTATGAAGACTTTCTAACGGAGCAGCGCCGGAAGGGCATCGCCGTCACATCGCCGCGCACCGTACCGATCCATTCGGAAAACGCCCGGCGCGTCACGGAGCTGGACGTCTACGACCTGGCCGCGCTGGCCTATCTCTACGCCCGCGTTCAGGAGACGGAGGTGATCCGAGAGGCCCATCATGTGGTCATCGACGAAGCGCAGGATTTCGGCATGATGGCCTACGCCGCGCTGGCCCACTGCCTGCGCGGCTGCACCTACACGATCATGGGCGATGTGTCGCAGAACATTCATTTCGGGAGCGGACTCGACGACTGGGAGGAACTGCGGTCGCTTCTGCTCAAGGATCCGGCGGACAGTTTTCGCATCCTGAAGAAAAGCTACCGGAACACCATCGAAATCTCCGAATACGCCCTGCGGATCCTGCGCCACGGAACTTTCTCCGTCTATCCGACAGAACCGATCCTGCGTCACGGGAAGCCGGTCCAGGAGATCCGGATCGAACCGCCTCGCAGAAACGCGCCGTCTTCCGGTGCTCCCGCTCCCTCCGGCGAAGAGGAAAAGCGGATCCGCCGGCATCTGATCCGCCGGGCTGTCCGGGTTTTGCAAGACTGGCAGTCCGCGGGATACAATACGCTGGCGGTCGTCTGCCGCGACCGCGAAAAGGCCGCCCGTACGGCCAAAGAACTGAACGAATACATCGCGGTCTGCGGGGACGATCTGGAAAATGCCGTATTCAGCGAAGGAATCATGGTGCTGCCGGTCGAATATACAAAGGGCCTGGAGTTCGACGCCGTGCTGCTCCTTGATCCGACCGGTTCGGAATATCCGGACGACGACGGGCACGCCAAGCTTCTGTATGTGGCCGCCACGAGGGCGCTCCACGAGCTTTGCGTGATCCACAGCGGCAGCCTGACCGAACTGATCACCAAAGAGCCGTGCGGCGATATTACCGAGTACAGGGATAACACAGGCGGCAGCGTTCCTGCCTTTCAGAAAAAAACAACGGCGGATCCGACGACCCTGTTTTTCGCGTCCGGCAAATCCCTTCAGATGCCGGATGCGTATGACGCGGAGAATATCCTTAAGAAAGCGCGAATGGAAAGCCGTTCCGAAAAGGCGCCGGGGTCTGCAGCATTTAAAGCAGCTGCATCCGGGGCTGCGGCCTCCGGTCCCGCCGGCAGCCGGCCCGCGCCGGCGGCCGCCGGAAATACCAGCAGAACGTCTCTGTCGCCCTGCCCGCATGAAGATACAAGCAGAATGTCTCAGACGCCCCGCCCGCATGAAGATACAAGCAGAATGTCTCAGACGCCCTGCCCGCGCGAAAATACCGCGAAGCGGACTGCCCCCAAAAGCACGCGTCCCCGCTTCGGCGACACGCCCGATGCATCCCTTCTCCGCGCGCCGGGACATTCCAGGATCGACCTTTCGATCCGTTGGACCCTGCGGCAGCCGGACGGCCTGTGCCTCCAGAGCCGTTACGGCGTCCTGCGCTTAAGTCCCGTGAGCAGCCGTATCGTCCGGGTTTCCTTCGCGAAACCCGGTCAGCTGGAGGCCTCTCCCCATCCGAAGATCGCGGTCAGCCATGTGGACAAGGCGTGGATGTACCGGGAGACCGGCGGCGTCCTGGAACTGCTTACCGATGATCTGTGCCTTCGCATCGACCGATCCACCGGAGCCATCCGGTATATGACCAGGGAACGCAGACTGCTTCTGTCCGAACCGCCGAAGGACTGCCGGCAGCTGGAAGCCGCGGGAGAAGCCTCCTTATCGGCCCGGCTTTGTCTGGAATTGGATAAAAAAGAAAGCCTTACGGCTATAAATACCTCCCAGACCACAGGAACCGGCCATGCAAAGCAGACGGCGCAGGCTCTGCCCTGCACGCCGGCCGGGCCGGCGCGGATCCCTCTCCGCGGAAGCGCCCGCGTCATTTCCCAGGATGATCCGTCCCTGCCATTCCCCCTGGTCGTCTCCGACCGCGGTTACGGACTTATGGCAGCCGCCGCAAGTCCGGTAATCTTCTGCGACCTGCCGGCGTACGGCTCCTATATCCATATTACAAAATGCTCCCAGATGGATTTCTACTTCCTTCTGGGAGACGAAAAAGAATGCCTGGCCGCATACGGATATCTCTGCGGCCGGCCTGTCCAAAACTAGAAGCGGCGATATCTTCCCGCGATCGCTTCCGCCGCCTTTAAGCCGTCCATGGCCGCGGAAGTGATCCCGCCGGCGTATCCGGCGCCCTCCCCGCAGGGAAAGAGTCCGCCGGCGGCGCTTTCCATATGTTCTCCGCGCAGGATCCGGACCGGCGACGACGTCCGGCTCTCCACACCGGCCAGAATGCTGTCATACCGGTCGAATCCGGCTATCCTCTGTCCGAAGCTCTCCATTCCCTCTAAGAGCGCGGCCGTTATATATTCCGGAAGCGTACTTCTCAGATCGGCGAACCCGGTCAGGCCTCTGAATTCCGGTTCCACATCACCCCAGCCGCGGCTGATCCTGTTCTCCTTAAAATCACCGTATAACTGCACAGGGATCCTGCCGCCGCCCGCCCTGTAGGCCGCCTCCTCCAGACGTCTCTGGAAATCCACCCCGGCAAGAGGCGAATCCCCTCCGAAATCCGCCGGCGTGACCGTTACGATCAGCGCGCTGTTGGCGTTTTTTCCGTCCCGGTCGTGATCGCTCATGCCGTTGACAGCCAGCCTTCCGGGCTCCGACGACGCGTTCACCACATAGCCGCCCGGACACATGCAGAAGGAATAAACGCCCCGCCCGGACGGCGTCTGATGCGTCAGCTTATAAGACGCGGGCCCAAGGATCCGGATATCTCCGTCTCCGTACTGGGACCGGTCGATCATCTCCTGGGGATGCTGGATCCGCAGTCCCACGGCGAAGGACTTGGGCTGCATCGGGATCCCGCTCCGATAAAGCGATGAAAATGTATCCCTGGCGCTGTGTCCGATCGCCAGAACGACCGCCTCGGCCGGAATCTCATCCCCCACGTACCGCCCCGATTCCCATTTCCCGGTTTTAACGCCGGATACACGGCCATTTCGAAGCATCAGCTCCGTCATCTGCGTACCGAACAGCACGGTTCCGCCCAGGGAAAGGATATGCTCGCGCATATTTCGGACGACACAGGCCAGCACGTCCGTGCCGATATGCGGTTTCGCGTCATAAAGGATCTTCGGATCGGCGCCGTGCCGTACGAAGATCTCAAGCACCTTCCGGTTCCTGCCCAGAGGGTCTTTCACCATCGTATTCAGCTTGCCGTCCGAGAATGTTCCGGACCCGCCTTCGCCGAACTGGACGTTGGAACGGATATCCAGCTCACCGCCCCGCCAGAACCGTTCCACCTTCCTTTTCCGCTCGGAAACCTCGTCGCCCCGCTCCAGGATCAGGGGGCGGTAACCTGCCTCCGCCAGCATATAACCGGCGAACAGGCCGGCCGGACCGCTTCCGACGATCACCGGCGGATGGACGAGCCGCTCCTGCCCTGGATCCGGAAAACGGTACACAGGATCCGTCGCGGCCGAGACCTGGATATTTCCCGCCCGCTTTATGATCTGCGTCTCATTTTTCCCCGACACCTCGACGTCCAGCGTGTAGATAAAAAGGATTCGGTCTTTTCTCCGCGCGTCTATGGACCGCCGGACGACCGTAACCTTCCCGAGCGATTCCGCAGGAACCCGGAGCAGTCTGGCCGCCTTCTCATGCAGCTGCTTCTCTGTATGCGTAATCGGAAGCTTCAGCTGTGAAATTCGAATCATATTCTTGTCCTCATCCGTTTATGCGCCCGGCGGCACAGCGGCGTGAAGCCCGGCGACGGCGCCGCTGGACCACGCCCACTGCAGATTGTATCCGCCGCAGATCCCGTCCACATCCAGGATCTCTCCCGCCAGATACACTCCCTTCGTCTTCCTTGACAGCAGCGTCGCCGGATCCACCTCGGCCGTATCCACGCCTCCGCAGCAGACCTGGGCCTGCTCATAGGAATTTGTGGCTGTGACCATGGTCTCAAAAGAACGCATCTGCCCCATAAGGGCGTTCCAGCCGCTTTCATTCACGCTTCCCGCTTTCTGGGACGGGCTGAGTCCGGCCCGCTTAAGAAGAACGACTGACAGCTTCTTGTTCAGCAGGCCGCACATCCACTGCTCGCAGGTCCTGTCCGGCATCGCATCCGCCCGCCGGCGGATCATCGCGGCCGTTTCCTCCGGAGTCTGCCGGGGCAGGAAGTCGATCGCCGCCTTTACCCGCCTTTTGCTATGTAAAGCGGCGGCCGCATAACGGCTCACCTGAAACACGGGAATACCGGAAATACCGTAATCCGTCAGCTGCAGCTCGCCGCAGTCCGATGCCGCCGGACGCCAGACGCCGTCCCTCTCCTCAACGCAGAGCACGATCCCCGCATCCGTGCGGACGCCGGCCATCTGTTTATAATCCTTCTCCGCGCATCGCAGCTGGACCAGCGCCGGGAGCGGCGTGATAATACGATGGCCCAGTCCGCGCGCCAGTTCATATCCGCTGCCGTCCGAGCCCGTTGCGGGCGCCGCCTTCGAGCCCGCCGCCAGGACTGCGGCATCCGCCGGAAACGGTCCCTGTCCGGTCAGTACGCGCAGGCTTCCTCCCTCCCGCTGGACCCCTTGGACCCGGCAGCCGGTCAGCACCGGAACACGCAGACGTTCCAGCTCCAGTCTCAGCACATCCAGCACCGACGACGCCTGATCCGAGTTCGGATAGAGGCAGCCGTTCCGCTCCTTCGCAAGGATCCCAAGCCCTGCGAAAAACTCCACGGTCTTCTCCATCGGAAACTGACCGATCACCTTCCAGGGGAAGTCCGCCTGCGAGCAGCGGTAATACTCCGGCTTCTGATCCAGATTCGTGAAATTGCAGCGGCCGTTGCCGGTGGAAAGCAGCTTCTTCCCCACGCGGTCCATGCGCTCCAAAAGCGTCACGGACGCGCCGGAACGCGCCGCCATGATCGCGGCCGTCATTCCGGCCGCTCCTCCTCCGATGACCAAGACCCGCCTTCCCATACGTTCCTCCGAAAATACCTGTTTTAAGCATCTGATACAGACTTATTGTACCCGTTTTCCCTGCGGTTTTCAACCGTATTTTTCCGGCGGCCCCATCCGGCGGGGATGCCGGCGGACTGTATCCGGCCGCGGATACCTCCCTCCGCCGATGAGAAGCGAATCCGCGCAGAGGTTCTCAGCTGGTATACGATTCCAAATAGAAAAATACATCCATCATGGAATCAAACCAGATCCCTTCCCGGAGCTTCTCCTGCTCCTCCTCCGGAAAATCCGTGATCGGGATATGCGTCTGCATCGGGTTTTTGACACCCCAATCTCCGGAAAGCCTTATCTGGCCTATTTTTTTGTGTCAAATTTATTTTTATGTAT
>CANQBX010000067.1 GCA_947589095.1 uncultured Lachnospiraceae bacterium | reverse complement strand
CCCACGCTGTTCATCGACACGCCCATGAAGGTGGTGAACCCGGATTATGGGGCACTGGGGATGGAGCCGCTGGACATCAGCCTGCGGTCGAAGATCGGGCGTGCGCTCCCATTGAGTGACGCGGCACGGGCAGGGGAGGCCGTCCGGGAGATGCTCGCCAATGCGGAGAGGTACAGGGAGCAGATTTTTAAGACACGGGAAGAGATCATGCCGCTTTTCGGGCAGAGCGCCGAGCTGGGCGGGAAATATATCCTGGCACGGCTGACAGGCAGGAAGCTTAAACAATGAAACGGTTGGCCCCGGCCGGCTGCCGGGTACCTGACCACCACAACCTTATTACGAGGAGGAGAAAGGAAATGAAGGGAAAGAGGAAAGAAAGAATCGGAAGGGTAATCGAGTGCGCTTATTACGTAGTATGCTTCAGCATGCTGACGGAGATGGTGAGCTGCGCCTACATAGACCCGTCGGTGACGACCTACGCGATCCAGGCGGTGGCCGGGGTGGCGATCGCCGTGGGTGCGGTGGCGGGCATCTACTGGCGGAAGGCGCGCCGTAAGATCAATGACAGGCTGGGGATCGACGAGAACCGGAACAAAGAGGTCGAGGACGACGTGGTAGAGACCCCGGGGAAGCAGTAAGTGGTCCCGGGACCGGGGGAGGATCGGATGAATTACGCGGTCATTCTGGCCGGGGGGACCGGCACGCGCGTGGGGGGCAGTATCCCGAAACAGTTCCTGGAAGTCCGGGGAAAGCCCATCCTCGCGTACACGCTTGACAATTTTGAGAAGGATGGGGAGATCGACTCCATCGGGATCGTCTGCCACAAAGACTGGATGGATGAGACGCGCCGGATCGTGGACAGGTACGGGTATTCGAAGGTAAGATGGCTGACGCCGGGGGGAAGCACCTTCCAGCAGTCGGTCATGAACGGGATCTCCCGCCTGAAGGGGACCGCGGGGCCGGATGACATCGCGGTGGTCTCCTTCGGCGTGTCGCCCATGACGACGGAGGACATCATCAACGACAGCATCCGCGTATGCCGGGAGCACGGGAACGGGATCAGCGCGGAGGATTCCGTGCTCTGCACCTGTATTAAGGACGACGAGTACAGCTCCTCCACCAGCCTGGTCCGGGAGACGATAAAAGGCTTCAGCAACCCCTGGACCTTCCGTTTCGGGGAGCTGTGCGGGGCGTATGAGGAGGCGCAGCAGAGGGGGATCCTGGACAGCCTGGAGCCGCACACGACGTCGGTCTATTTCGCCCTCGGGAAGCGGATCTGGTTTTCAAAGAGCAGCGGCCACAATTTCAAGATCACGACGAGGGAGGACCTGGAGCGGTTCGAGGGGCTGCTGCTGTTGAAGGAGAAGAGGGAAAAGGAACAGGGAACGGGGCGGAAAGGCCCGGAAGGAGAAATATGATCACTTATAAAGAATTTGAGGTTATCCGTACGCTTCTGAAGCTGGGGGATGGGTATGCGGCAGGGGAGGCTGGTAATGCGGGGGCGGCGGATGCCGCAGGCAGGGAGGGGGCCTCCTGTGCCGCCGGCCCGGCGGATGCAGTGGATGGAACGGGGGCAGCCCGTGCCGCAGGTACGACGGATGCAGCGGCCGCAGCTGAGGCGGTCTATGCCAACGTCCACTACTATGCCTTCAAGTCGAGGGAAGAGGTGGCCGGGCTGATCGCTTCACTGCAGCGGAAGGGATATATGGAAGGCGGGAAGGTGACCGCCGCGGCTGTCGCCGAGATCAGCCCGCTCCGCGTGGACAACGCGGTCATACTGGCGGCGGGGGGGTCTGATATTTCTGCAAAGTCCGTCTATTCCATGCCGAAGGGGCTGTTCGTCAAGAACGGGGAGACATTGATCGAGCGGCAGATCCGCCAGCTGAAGGAAGCCGGGATAGAGGATATCACGGTCGTCATCGGATATAAGCAGGAGCTGTATTTCTTCCTTGCCGACAAGTGGGGTGTGAACCTGGAGATCAACCCGGACCTGAAGAAGAACAACATCTACTCGCTCTATATAGCCAGGCGTCACCTGGGCTCCACCTATATCTGCAACTGCGATAACTATTTTGAGGAGAACCCGTTCTCGAGATATGAGTATAACGCGTACCACGCCACCGTATATAAGGAGGACGCCCGTAACGAGCTCCTTGTCCGGAAGAATTCCTCGGGACGTATCCTCCAGGTGTACAGCGGTGCCGGGAGCGGGGAATGCATCTACGGGCATGCGTACATCGACCGGGAGCTGTCCCGGCGCCTGCGGGACTGCCTGGACGCGGAGATCGGTGATTTCCGGGTGTCCGCGCTGTTCTGGGAGGAGTTCATCAGCGCCCACGCGGAGGACCTGGACATGTATGTCCGCGAGTACCCGGCGGATTTCCTGTATGAGTTCGACTCGATCCAGGAGATCCAGAACATAGACGGCCTGTTCCTTGGCAACGTGAGCGGCCGGATCAACCGGAAGATCTGCGAGGTGCTTGCGTGTGATGAGGAGGACATCCGTGACATCGTGATCCTGGAGAAGGGCCTGACCAATATCCTGTTCACGTTCGTGGTGCGGGGGGAGAGGTACATTTTCCGGTACCCCGGGGACAGCAGCGCGTTCTTCATTTACCGCAAGAACGAATGTGTCGCCCAGAAGCTGGCGGCGCAGGCCCATGCGGACGATACGTATGTATATATTGATGAGACCGGCGTCAAGATCTCAAAATACAGGGAGAACTGCATCGATCTGCACGGCATCTACTACCGGGATGTGGAGCTGATGAAGCGAGTGGCCCGGAAGATACGGGCGTTCCATGAGGCAGGATATGATCTGCCGGACCATGAGGCGTACGACTACGACCCGGTTTACCAGTGCGAGAGGCTTTTTAAGGAGGCCTCGAGGATGAAGGGTGACCTGTTCCGGATCTTCGGGAAGGAATGGGAGATGATCCGGAGGCTCCAGAAGTACGCGGACATGGACGGGGTCAGGCATACCATGTGCCATAACGACATCAACATCGACAATGTGCTCCTGACGGACACGACGCTGGACATCATAGACTGGGAGTTCGCAGGCTATAACGACCCGGGCTATGACTTCGGGCGTGTGATCGCGGGGCTGGAATACGAGGCGGACGAACCGAAGATCCTGGAGATCCTGGAGGCGTATTTCGGGAGGCCGGCGACGGAGAGGGAGCACCTGCACTGGATGGCGTATTCGGCGATCCATAACTGGTACTATGTGGGATGGGCGCTGTATAAGGAGAGCATCGGTGAGAGCAGCCGGGACTGGATGCTGTTCTTCTTCAAGCAGTCGAAGAAGCTGGCAGAGTGGTGCCTGCCGAGGTATGAGAGGTTATACGGGGAAATATATTGAGATCGCTTGAGATACTAAAGCTGAACATTGAATAAAAAAACCTTGAATCGTGCCAATATAAGGGTGTATAATATTACCGGCATATTTATATCCGATTGTTTAGGAGATGATAACGCATGGAGCAGAGAGAAACTGGCATATACACCGGAACAAAGGCGGATGGCGGCTTGGTAAGAAGGCTTGATCGGGGAATTGATGATATGGAGGCGGGGCGTGAACTGCCTTTGAAGGATGCCTTCCGAAAGGTGGAAGATTTAAGGAGGACCAGGAGAGATGCGCGGTTATAGGGTGCTTCTGACCTGGGAAGCCATTTATGATGTGACGGATATTGCCGAATATATTGAAGAAACATTCGGAGAGGAACGGGCGGATCGTTTTACAAATGATATAGAGCAGGAAATAGAGAAACTGGGATATACTGGCGCGGCGCTGCCAAGAACCCAGTTTTTTTACAGAGGTTATTCAATCCATAAAAAGCCGTATCCGCCGTCGATTATATTTTATATTCTTTTGGAAGAGCGTGGTGAGATTCATGTTCTGCGGGTCCTGCGGGAAGAACAGGAGCAGATGCATGTGTTCGGGGCAGATCAGGAATATACATATCCCAGGGATTCGGGATACAGCAAGTAGCGCGGGCAGTATTATGATAGTAAATTTCTTGAGGATATGCTTGCGAAGCACTATCTGCCGCACGGCTACGCCGGGGATGCCCAGGCGTAACCGTGCGGCAGGAATACTATTTGACGGGAAGAGAAATTCAGTCAGTTACAATCGATAATGATCTGAACAAATCAAAGCCTGCTTAGAGGGCAGGCTTCGGGCCGGGCGCGCAGTGCGTCTTCGGCCGGCATTTCCATGTAAGTAAGACGCCAATGACGCCTTGTTTGTATTTTCACAGAAACATATTGAGAATAGCGTAAAGCCGGGGCAGGACGGCCTGCTTTGGCGTGGCCATATCATGGCCATATTGGCGCGAAGGATATCCTGCAGTAGGTTATCTGAAAGTGGTTATTCAAAATTTCATCTGTATAGCTGAACGCGTCTGCGGACGCATCGGTTATGCAGGTGAAATTAATTTTAAATAAAAGGAGATCCAAACCTATGAAAAAGAGAGCCTTGATTACCGGAATCACAGGACAGGACGGATCCTATCTGTCCGAACTCCTGCTGGAGAAGGGCTATGAAGTCTACGGAATCATGAGGAGGAAGAGCGTCGTCGATTACGGCAACGTAGCGCATATTAAGGACAGGATCCATTTTATCTATGCGGATATGACGGATATTGTCTCCCTGATTAACGCCATGCGCGTTTCCCAGGCGGACGAGGTCTATAATCTTGCGGCCCAGTCCTTCGTGGCTACCAGCTGGGAACAGCCCATCGCGACGGCGGAGATCGACGCGGTCGGCGTAACCAATATGCTGGAGGCGATCCGTACCGTGAAGCCGGAGACGCATTTCTACCAGGCGTCCACCAGTGAAATGTTCGGACTGGTGCAGGAGATGCCCCAGTCGGAGAAGACGCCATTCTATCCCAGGAGTCCTTATGGCGTGGCCAAGCTGTACGGGCACTGGATCACGAAGAACTACCGGGAGAGCTACGGGATGTTCGCCTGCAGCGGGATTCTATTCAACCATGAGAGCGAGCGGAGAGGCAAGGAGTTCGTGACCCGGAAGATCACGGACGCGGTGGCGCGGATCAGGCTGGGGCTCCAGGACTGCGTGGAGCTGGGCAACCTGGACTCGAAGCGCGACTGGGGGCATTCGAAGGACTATGTCCGGGCCATGTGGCTGATGCTGCAGCAGGAGGCGCCGGACGACTATGTGATCGCCACGAACGAGACAAGGACGGTCCGGGAGTTTGTGGAGACGGCATTTAAGCATGCGGGGATCCGCGTACGGTGGCAGGGAGAGGGCGTTGATGAAACAGGCGTCGACGAGGCCACCGGCCGGGTGATCGTCCGGGTTAATGAGAAATTTTTCCGCCCGGCTGAGGTGGAGGTGCTGTTGGGGAATCCTGCTAAGGCGGAGACGAAGCTGGGCTGGCGAAGGGAGATTCCGTTTGCGGAGCTGGTAGCCAGGATGGTGGACCGCGATATGGCGCTGGTGGCCGGAGAGATCCGGGCGGCACAGACCTGCGCCGCGGAGATCAGCGCAGAGGAGGCCGGCATCGCGGGGATAAGCAGCGCGAAGAACGGTGACGCAAAAATCAACGACGCGGGGACCGGCAGCGCAGAGACCAGCGCCGCAGGCAGGGAATAGATTCCCGTGGAGCGTGACGGGGGTGAAGCGGATGAAGAAGGCATTGGTGATCGGCGCGGCCGGCTTTGTGGGAAGCTATCTGATCGACCGGATACAGGCAGACTGCGGCTGGCAGGTGGACGCGACGAAGATGGCCGGAGAAAATTTCTCGCATAGGGGGACGGCTGTCTGGGATCTGGATATCCTGGACCGCGGCGCGGTCACGGAGCTTCTGGATAAGCTGCGGCCGGATTACATTTTCCATCTGGCGGCGCAGAGCTCGGTGGCGTTGTCGTGGAAGGAACCGGACCTGACTGTGGATGTGAATATCCGAGGAACGCTGCATGTGCTGGACGCGGTCAGAGGACTGGATTATAAGCCGCGGGTGCTTCTGATCGGTTCCTGCGAGGAGTACGGACGCGTACGGCCGGAGGAGGTGCCTGTTTCCGAGGAGACGCTGCTGCGGCCGGGGAACCTGTACGCGGTGACGAAGGCGTGTCAGAACATGATCGGGAAGATATACGCGGACGCTTACGGAATGGACATCGTAAGCGTCCGCTCTTTTAACCATGTGGGACCGAACCAGACGCCGGTATTTGTGGTGGCCGATTTCTGCCGGCAGGCCGCGGAGATCGAGGCGGGACGCCGGGAACCGGTCATGCGTGTGGGGAACTTAAGCGCCAGGCGGGATTTTACGGATGTACGGGATGTGGTGCGCGCCTATGTGCTGCTGATGGAGCACGGACAGGCCGGAGAGACCTACAATGTGGGTTCCGGGGAGGCGGTTGCGATCGCGGAGATCCTTGAGAAGATCGTATCTCTTTCGGCGGCGGAGATCCGCGTAGAGGTGGATCCGGCGAAGCTGCGGCCGATCGATATTCCTGTCATTGAGGCGGATGTGGCTAAGTTAAAGGCGTGCTGCGGATGGAAGAGGGAGATCCCGCTGGAGACGACGATTCGGGAAACGCTGGAGTACTGGCGGAGACGGATCGCGGAGGAGAGCGGGTCTGATCCGAGCAGGTCTGATCCGAGCGGATCAGTCGGGAAAAACGCTCTGATTTGCGGGAAAAATGTATGAGAATGGACAGAACGGAGGACGGACGTATGATGCGGACGACTGCCTTGATCATGGCCGGCGGCCGGGGGGAGCGGTTCTGGCCGCGGAGCCGGCGGAGCCTGCCGAAGCAGTTCCTGTCGCTGACCGGCGACGGGAAGACGATGATCCAGCTTACGGTGGAGCGGATGCTCCCGCTGGTGCGGATGGAGGACATCTTTATAGCGACGAACAGGGTCTATAAGCCTCTGGTGCTTGCGCAACTGCCGGGGATTCCTGAACAGAATATCTTATGCGAGCCGGTCGGCCGCAATACGGCGCCCTGCATCGGCATGGGGGCCGCTTTTATTTCCAGGAAATACGGGGATGCGCTGATGATTGTGCTGCCGGCCGACCATCAGATCACTCACAGGGATCTGTATCTGGACACGCTGCGGGCGGCCTGCGATGTGGCGGAGAAGAACAGCAACCTGGTTACCATCGGCATTCAGCCGTCTTATCCGGAGACCGGGTACGGCTATATCCGCTTCGATCCGGCGGCCAGGCTGGGACAGGCCTACAGGGTCGACTGCTTCGTGGAGAAACCGCAGCTGGAGACGGCGAAGCGGTACCTGGCGGAGGGCCGTTATCTGTGGAACAGCGGGCAGTTTATCTGGAAGGTATCGACGATCCTTAAGAACATGGAGCGGTTTATGCCGGATACTTATGCGGGGCTTATGCGGATCTGCGGCGCGATCGGGACGGAGGAGCAGGCGGAGGTCCTGGAGAAGGAGTTTACTGCTTTCAAGTCCCAGTCCATCGATTACGGGATCATGGAGAAAGCGGGCGATATTTATATCCTTCCTGGAGCTTTCGGCTGGGACGACGTAGGCTCCTGGCTTGCCGTGGAACGGCTCCAGATACCGGACGGAGAGGGCAATGTCGCGAGCGGGAACGTGGTCTCGGTGAATACGCGTAACTGCATCGCCCAGGGGCAGGAGAAACTGCTGGCCCTGGTGGGCCTTGAGGATATCGTGGTCGTGGATACGCGGGACGCCACACTGATCAGCTCGAAGGAGCATGTCGGGGAAATCAAGGATCTGCTGGCGCGGCTGAAGGAGCGCGGGCAGGAGGAGTATATGTAGCATGTCTGTCAGGAGGATATTTTAATGGACCATAAAGATACGCGCCGTGAATACGCCCGCTGGTGTACGCTCGCGGCGGAGGATCCGGACATAGCGGAGGAGCTGGCGGCCATCCGCGGAGATGAGGAGAAGATAAAGGATGCGTTCTGCCGCGACCTTTCGTTCGGTACCGGGGGACTGCGCGGGGTGATCGGCGCGGGCACGAACCGGATGAATATCTATACGGTGGCGAAGGCGTCCCAGGGGCTGGCGGATTATGTAAATGCTTCGTACGCGGAGAAGGAAAGCTGTGCAGTCGGCACGGGGACATGCGGCAGTGTCCGCGCGGCGGAGACGCCGCGGATCGCCGTAAGCTACGATTCGCGGATCAAGTCGGAGGTGTTTGCCCGCGTGGCGGCGGAGGTGTTCGCGGCCAACGGGATACAGGTCTGTATCTATCCGGAACTGATGCCGACGCCGTGCCTGTCCTATGCGGTGCGCAGCCTGGGCTGCAGCGCCGGGGTGATGGTCACGGCATCCCACAATCCGGCGAAATACAACGGTTACAAGGTGTACGGCCCCGACGGGTGTCAGATCACGACAAAGGCGGCGGAAGAGATCCAGAGGCGGATCGATGCGGCCGACCCGTTTCTATGTGAGCGGAACGCCGGTGACGTTCCGTCCGTATTTCCGGATAAGGGGAGTGCCGGTGACGTTCCGTCCGTATTTCCAGGCGACAAGAAGAACGCCGGTGACGCCCCTCCCGCACTTGTCGGCGTGCGGCGGATCCGCTTTGAGGACGGCCTGGCGGACGGACGGATCCGGTATGTGCCGGACCGGGTAACGGACGCGTTTATCGCGGAGGTAAAGGCGCAGAGCCTTCTGGGGGACGGCGCGGAGGCGGATAAGGATATAAGGATCGTCTACACACCGTTAAATGGAACCGGACTGAAGCCGGTTCTGCGGACGCTTACGGAGAGCGGGTACGCCAATGTGACCGTGGTGGAGGAGCAGCGCCGTCCGGACGGACATTTTCCGACGTGTCCGTATCCGAACCCGGAGATCCGGGAGGCGCTGGCGCTGGGGCTTACATATGCGCGGCGGCTTGACGCGGATCTGCTGCTGGCGACGGATCCGGACTGCGACCGGGTCGGGATCGCGGTGAAGGACGGGGAAGGGGGGCATGTCCTGCTGACCGGCAACGAGACGGGACTGCTCCTTCTGGATTATATCTGTTCGCGGAGGATCGCCATGGGCACCATGCCGGAAGAGCCGGTCCTGGTGAAGACGATCGTCACGACGGATATGGCGGAGCGGATCGCGGCCGCGTACGGCGTGCGGACGGTCAACGTTCTGACCGGCTTCAAATACATCGGCGAGCAGATCGGCCTGCTGGAGGCGGCCGGAAGGACCGGGGATTATATTTTCGGATTCGAGGAGAGCTACGGATATCTGACGGGCGCCTATGTGAGGGACAAGGACGCGGTGGACGGCGCGCTGATGATTTGCGATATGGCGGCGTATTACCATGCCCGCGGCGTCACTCTCCGGGAAAAGCTCGGGGAGCTGTACCGGCGGTACGGATACTGCCTGAATACGCTCCACAGCTATCAGTTCGAGGGGGCGGACGGATTCGGCCGGATGCAGGATATCATGGGAACGCTCCGGAGTGAAAAAGGTATGCTGGGCGGCGAGAAGGCGGAGTCCTGCACGGATTACCGGGACGGGATCGGAGATCTTCCGAAGGCGGATGTGCTGAAGTATTATCTGGCGGACGCATCTTCCGTGGTCGTGCGCCCGTCCGGGACGGAGCCGAAGATAAAGGTGTATATTTCCGTAAGCGCCGCGACTCCGGAGAAAGCCGGAATGCGGGAGAAGGCGCTCCTGCAGTGCGTGGAGAAGCTGCTGAAGCAGCAGTAAAACGGATGAAGTCGGAGGAAGAACGGCGTGTATGACAAGAAACCATTCCTGCTGACGCCGGCGGGTAAGGACTATATCTGGGGCGGCAGCAGGCTGCGGACGGAATATAATAAGGATCTGGGCCTGGAGCCGCTTGCCGAGACATGGGAATGTTCGACCCATCCGGATGGTCCCAGCGTCGCCGCAAACGGCGTCCATAAGGGCATGAGCCTGCGGCGGATCCTGAAGGAGCATCCGGAATACATGGGCACGTCCGCCCGGGCGCGCGGCGGGTGCGGCGCGCGGGACGGGGAACTGCCGGTGCTGATCAAGTTCATCGACGCGAAGAAGGATCTGTCGGTCCAGGTCCATCCGGACGACGGGTACGCGAGGCTCCATGAGAACGGACAGCTGGGCAAGACGGAGATGTGGTATGTGCTGGACGCGTCGTCGGACGCGTCGCTGGTCCTGGGATTTGAGCGGGACATGACAAAGGAAGAACTGCGAAAAAGCCTTGCGGACGGCACTTTGGAGAAATATCTCCGGAGGGTTCCGGTCCGCAGGGGGGACGTTTTCTATATCGAAGCCGGTACGGTTCACGCCATCGGCGCGGGGGCGCTGATCGCGGAGATTCAGGAGAATTCCAACCTGACGTACCGGCTGTATGATTATAACCGGACGGATGGAGAGGGGCGGAAGCGGCCGCTGCAGATCGACAGGGCGCTGGAGGCGGCGAGCCTTGCGCGCGGCGCCCGCACGGAACCGGTACGGCGGCCGGTGCGATACGGAAACGGCCTGGCGTCGGAGCTTCTCTGCAGCTGTCCGTATTTTCAGGTGGAGAGATGCCTGGCGGATCCGGAGGCCGCCGGGGAGGAGGCGGTGCTGGGAACGCTGCGCGACTCGTTCAGGGCGCTTCTGTGTCTGGACGGAAGCGGCCGGTTGTATACGGATGAAAACGATTTCTTTCAATTCTTTAAGGGCGACTGTATCTTTATACCGGCGGATTCCGCGCCGGTGAAAATCCGAGGAAAAGCGGAATTTCTGAATGTAAGGTGCTGAATTGGTTCCCGAGGGGGGAAGCAGGACGGGAGGCTGGATGGGAAGCGGAAGAATTTCTTCTTGACGTTTCCGCGAAACCGGTTCATAATACAGGCAGGGCGTCACGGGCGCCTGCCTGCACGGAAATATAAGCAGGGCGTCGTTGGCGCTTTGTCCATGTGAGAACGCAGGAAGACCGCCCCCGGCGCTCTGCGGACAGCTGTGCGGCCGCGGGGATCCGGGGAGAACTGCGGATGGATATAAAGGAGAGAGCTTATGAGAAAGAAACGGATGTGCGGTATCGCCGCGGCGATCCTTGCGGTCAGCGTTTCATTGAACGCCCTGGCGGCGGGACGGCTGGAGAGGGGGCCGCTTGGCGACGTCTATGAACCGTCCTTTGAGACCGAACGGTTCCGGCTGCCGGAAGACGCGGCGGTTCTGGTCGTGGTGGAAGGCACCTTCGGTACGGAGTGCTATGTCCACGTATTTGAGAAGGGGGAAGAAGGCTGGGAGAAGAGGCTGCAGACCAACGGCTGGCTCGGCCATAACGGACTCAGCAATAGCCGGACAATCGGCGACAATACGACGCCGATCGGGGTGTTTCAGATGAATACGCCTTTTGGACAGTCGAAGGCGCTGGACGGGTTCCCGGAGAACTATATCCAGGTGGATTCCGGCTATGTGTGGGCGACGGATATCAACGCCCTGTGTCGTGACCTGACGAAGGCCGGCGAGCGGGTGGGCACCCGCGGCTTCTGGCCCGTGTATGAGTATGTGATCGATATGGGCTATAACCCGAACGCCGTTCCCTATAAGGGCACCGCCCTGTTCCTGCACTGCAGGGAGGAGAACGAGGACGGAACCGCCGGCTGCGTGGCCATCGGCCGGGACGAGATGATCGCGGTCATGCGCCTGTACGGCCAGTACGGCGACGGCCGGTGCTATATCGCGCTGGCGCCCTTCGGAACCTTCGGCCGGATCTACGATACCTACGGAACGAATAACGGACTGTCCCCGGAGGGGGATTTCAGCGCCGCAGGGCCGGATAACGATACGGGCGGCGGACCGCTGGGTGCGGCCGCGCGGTAATCTCGTATTTCCGGGGGTCAGATCCGCGGCTCCGGCATATAATGAATAAAAATTTCAGGATATGTCTATGGAGATCTATGTGGTCCGGCCGGGGGATACGGTCGATACGATCGCCCGGGACACGGGAACGGAGACGGCGTCCATGATCTATGCGAACCAGCTGGTCTATCCTTACAGGCTTGCGGTGGGGCAGGCGCTGCTCCTGCCTTCGGGGACGGAGGATGTTTCCGCCGGAACGAATGGGGAGGCGGGCGGTTACGCGTATCCCTTCATTTCCCGGTGGGTGCTTGCGGAGACGCTTCCCTATATGACGGAGCTGTATGTATTTTCCTATGGGTTTACAACCGGCGGGGAACTGATTCCGCCGGCTCTGGACGATGAATGGATGGTGCAGGCGGCCCTTGCGCGGGGCGTACGTCCTATTCTGACGCTGACGCCTCTGGGGGCGGACGGACATTTTAACAATCATCTGGTGGGCGCGCTTGTGAATGACCGCAGCGTCCAGCTTAAGCTTCTGCGCAGGCTGGTCGGCGTTCTGGAAGAGAAGGGCTATGCGGGCGTCAATATTGATTTCGAATACGTGCTGGCGGAAGACAGGGACGCGTTCACAGCCTTTGTGGCGCGTGCGGCCGGTCTTCTGAATCTGTTCGAGTATGAGGTCAGCGTGGCACTGGTGCCCAAGACCTCGGCCGGCCAGCCGGGGCTTCTGTACGAGGGAATGGACTACGCGGGACTGGGAGCGGCGGCTGACTGGGTGCTTCTGATGACCTATGAGTGGGGGTATACATACGGCCCGCCCATGGCCGTGGCGCCCATCGACCAGGTGCGGCGCGTGGTGGAATACGCGCTGAGCTGCATTCCGGCAGAGCGGATCCGCCTTGGCGTACCGAACTATGGCTATGACTGGCCGCTGCCCTTCGTCAGTGGAACGACGAAGGCCATGACCCTTGGGAATGTGGAGGCGGTTCAGACGGCGATCCTTCACGGTTCGGAGATCCGGTATGACGAGACGGCCCGGTCGCCGTATTTCCATTACTGGCAGTACGGCGTGCGCCATGAGGTCTGGTTCGAGGACGTAAGAAGCTTTGCGGCCAAATTCCGGCTGGCCCGGGAGTGCGGGCTGCGGGGGATCGGCGTATGGCAGATCATGCAGCTGTTCCGGGCGGGATGGGAACTTTATAGAGGAGGAAGAGTACAATGAAGAGCAATCTTACCAGGCAGCAGGCCTATGATCTGCTGCTGAAGTACAATCAGGAGCCGTTCCATATCCAGCACGCGCTGACGGTGGAAGCCGTCATGCGCTGGTTCGCCGATGATCTGGGCTATGGGGACGACGAGGAGTTCTGGGGGCAGGTGGGCCTGCTTCATGATATCGATTTCGAGCTGTATCCGGAGCAGCACTGTATCAAGGCGCCGGAGCTTCTGCGGGAAGGCGGAGCCGGAGAGGACATGATCCACGCGATCGTAAGCCACGGGTACGGGATCTGCTGCGACGTGGAGCCGGTGCACCAGATGGAGAAGGTTCTGTTCGCGGCGGATGAGCTGACCGGACTGATCGGCGCGGCGGTGAAGATGCGTCCGTCGAAGAGCGCGTCGGATCTGGAGGTCTCAAGCCTTAAGAAGAAGTTTAAGGACAAGCGGTTCGCGGCCGGCTGCTCCCGCGACGTGATTCAGACAGGGGCCGACAGGCTGGGCTGGACGCTGGAGGAGCTGATGGAGAAGACGATCCTGGCTATGCGCTCCTGCGAGACGCGGATTCAGGAGGAGATGGAGAAGCTGTAAGGCCGGAAACGGCGAAAGAAGCTGCAGGGGGACATTGCAGCGGGCGCGGACATTTATGCCGCAGGCTCCGCCGTGTGTCCCCCTTTTTGTTTCCCTGCGCGGCGCAGCCTGCTTCTGGCGCTTCGCTTCGAATCGGCGGGACAGCGTTTGGAATTTTGCGGACGGCGTTTGGAATCGGACGGAACAGTCTTGACAGAAAGCCGCTCCTGGGGTATGATTTTCAAGGCAATTATGCCTGACTGCGATCGAGAAAAGAGGAAGACAAGGATCATGAAGAAGGTTGTGAAATTCGGCGGCAGCTCTCTTGCCAGCGCGAAACAGTTTAAGAAGGCGGCGGACATCGTCAGGGCGGAGAAGTCGAGGCGATACGTGGTTCCGTCGGCGCCGGGCAAGCGTAAGGACGGCGACGAGAAGGTGACGGACCTTCTCTATCAGTGCTATGATATCGCGTCGGAGGGCGGCGCTTATAATAAGGAGCTGGGTAAGATCAAGGAGCGGTTCGCGGAGATCATCGACGGGCTGGAGCTGAATCTGAACCTGGCTTATGAGTTCGACCGGATCGAGGAGAATTTCCTGAAGAAGGCGGGGCGGGATTACGCCGCGTCCCGCGGCGAGTATCTGAACGGACTGATCATGGCCGCCTATCTGGGATATGAGTTCGTCGACGCGGCGGAGGTGGTGTTCTTCGATGAGAAGGGAGTCTTCGATTCGGAGAGGACCAATAAGGAGCTGGCGGAGCGGCTGGAGCACACGGAGCGGGCGGTGATCCCCGGCTTCTACGGTTCCATGCCGGACGGGCGCGTGAAGACATTTTCCAGAGGCGGTTCCGATATCACCGGCTCCATCGTGGCGCGGGCCGTGCAGGCGGATCTTTACGAGAACTGGACGGACGTGTCGGGATTTCTGGTGGCGGATCCGCATATCGTGCCGAATCCGGAGGTGATCGACGCCATTACCTACAGCGAGCTGCGGGAGCTGTCCTATATGGGGGCCAGCGTTCTTCATGAGGACGCCATTTTCCCGGTAAGGAGGGAAGGCATTCCGATCCATATCCGCAATACGAACCGGCCTAAGGACAGGGGAACGCTGATCGTGGAGAGCACCTGCCGCAAACCCCGTTACGTGATCACGGGCATCGCGGGCAAGCGCGGTTTCTGCTCCGTGACCGTAGAGAAGGCCATGATGAACTCGGAAGTGGGCTTCTGCCGGAAGGTGCTGTCCGTGTTTGAGAAGTACGGCATTTCCATCGAGCATATGCCGTCCGGCATCGACACCATGACCATTTTCGTACATCAGTCGGAGTTTGAGGAATTCGAACAGTCGGTCATCGCCGGGATCCATCGGGCGGTGGAGCCGGATTTCGTGGAAATGGAGTCGGATCTGGCGCTGATCGCCGTGGTGGGCCGCGGCATGAAGGCGGCCCGGGGCACTGCGGGACGGATCTTCTCGGCGTTAGCGCATGCGCGGATCAATGTGAAGATGATCGATCAGGGCTCCAGCGAGCGCAATATCATCATCGGCGTCAAGGACGCGGATTTTGAGGCGGCGATCAAGGCGATCTATGATATTTTCGTGACAATGGAGCTGTAAGACGATCGGTTCAGCGGAAGCGGCCGGCCGGACAGAGGGTGCGGGTTAAGCCGGGAGTGGCAGAACTTGTCCTGAATGGACGGAGGCCAGACGGTCAAAAGCGAGAGTGGCAGAGCAGGCAGAACCGGTCTGATTGAGAAGCCGGACCTGTCGGCTTATTAGATAACAGAGAGAAAGAGAAGGGAATATCGCATGGGACATCTGACAGCGCGGGACGCGTACCGGAATCTAAGCGACCGGATCAACTGGTTCACCCAGGGGGCGCCGCAATCGGAGACGCTTTATAAGATTTTGCAGGTGCTGTTCACCGAGAAGGAAGCCAAATGGATGGCCCTTCTGCCGGTGCGGCCGTTTAACTTAAAGAGGGCGGCGCGTGTCTGGAACACCACGGAAGCCAAGGCGGAGCGGGTTCTCGACCATCTGTGCGAGAAGGCCCTTCTGGTGGATTCCTGGCACAACGGCGAGCGCCAGTTCGTGATGCCGCCGCCGATGGCCGGCTTCATCGAGTTCGCGCTGATGCGGACCCGGGGCGATATCGATCAGAAGTATCTGAGCGAGCTCTACTATCAGTATATGAACGTGGAAGAGGACTTTATCAAGGACCTGTTCTTCGTCACGGAGACGAAGCTGGGCCGGGTCTTCGTCCAGGAGCCGGTGCTTCTGAACGATAAGACCAACCATATCCTCGACTACGAGCGGGCGACCCATATCGTGGAGGAGGCGGAATACATTGGCCTTGGCCTTTGCTACTGCCGCCACCGGATGTACCATGTGGGCCGTCCCTGCGAGATCAACGCGCCCTGGGATGTGTGCATGACGTTTGACAATGTGGCCCGTTCCCTGGCGGAACACGGCGATTACTGCCGCCTGATCTCCAAGGAAGAGGCTATGGACGCGCTGGAGCGTTCCTACGCCGCCAATCTGGTCCAGATCGGCGAGAACGTGCGGGAGCATCCGGCGTTCATCTGCAACTGCTGCGGGTGCTGCTGCGAGGCGCTGCAGGCGGCCCGGAAATTCAGCCCCATGCAGCCGGTAGCCACCACCAACTACATCCCGGAGCCGTCCTCTGACAAATGCGCTGGCTGCGGCAAGTGCGCGAAGGTCTGCCCGGTTCTGGCCATTTCCATGGAGACGGACGAGAACGGGAAGAAGCATCCGGTGATCAATAAGGAGATCTGCTTAGGCTGCGGCGTATGCGCCAGGAACTGCGCCTTCAAAGCCATCGAGATGAAGCGCCGGCCGGCCCAGGTCATCACGCCGGTCAACAGCACCCACCGCTTCGTGCTGCAGGCCATCGAGAAGGGAACGCTGCAGAACCTGATCTTCGACAACGAGGCCTTTGCCAACCACAGGGCCATGGCGGCCGTGTTCGGAACGATCCTAAAGCTGCCGCCCATGAAGCAGGCGCTGGCCAGCAGGCAGCTTAAGTCCATCTATCTGGACAGGATCCTGTCGGTCAGTGCGAAGCATAAGCAGGAGGAGATGGACCGGCGGATCGCCGAGCGGAAGGCGGGAGCGACGGATCAGGAGGAAGCGTCGGTCTGATGGGATGATTTGTTGCAGCTGTCTGCGGGTAAGAGCTCCGGGGGGTGTTTGCCGCTGCGCTGCGCGTAAGAATCCTGGCGGGGTGTTTGCTGCAGAGGGGAAAAAGTACGGATGTGATTAGGCTCATTCGCTGTTGTATAGGACGGCGAATGGGTCTTTTTTATGCAATGCGGGCAATACAAGCAAAGCGTTATCGGCGCCTCGCTTACATGGAAATAAAAAAGCTTAAGATCCTCCGTCAGAAAATCTTAAGCCATGCGATGGAGACGAAGGGATTCGAACCCTCGACCTCTCGGATGCGAACCGAACGCTCTCCCAGCTGAGCTACGCCCCCGCGACACTTCACTATTATAACATGAGTTTTTGAAAATGCAACCACTTTTCGCGATTTTTGATATTTTCTTTTTCGCGGGGCTTGCAACAGGAAGGGATTGGATTTATAATATAGGCATCATAAGCTGGGACGAATGCGCCCTGTCGGATGGGGACAGCGGATCGCGCAGGGGCGTGATGTCCGAAAGAGAAGAGGAGGTATGTTATGCTGGAAAAGATCGATCTGTCGAAAACGGTGGATAAGGAGACCTACAAGCAGGTCATGGAGGCCGAAGGGGAGCGGCTCGGCAGGCTGCAGCGCGAGTGCAAGGCAGCCGGCATTCCGGTCATGATCGTGTTTGAGGGGCTGGGAGCGGCCGGCAAGGGGGTTCAGATCAACCGGCTGATCCAGGCGCTGGATCCGAGAGGCTTCTCCGTCTACGCGACGAACTCGTCCAATGAAGAAGCCAGGCTCCGCCCATTCCTGTGGCAGTTCTGGACCCAGACGCCGGCGAAGGGGAGGATCGAGATCTTCGACTGCAGCTGGTATAAGAGCGTGACAGAGGACCGTTTCGACGGTGTTACGAAGGAAAAGGACGTGCCGGGGGCCTATCAGGATATTCTGTCCTTTGAGAAACAGCTGACCGACGACGGCACGGTCATCATCAAGCTTTTCCTGCACATTTCCAAGGGCGAGCAGAAGAAGCGCTTTAAGAAGCTGGATTCCGCCAAGGAGACCTCATGGCGCGTTACCAAGCAGGACTGGAAGCGGAATAAGGAGTACGACGCGTTCCTTAAGATGACCGAGGAGATGCTGGAGAACACGGAGACGGAGTACGCGCCCTGGACCATCATCGAGGCGACGGACAAGGATTACGCGGCCATGAAGATCCGCACCACGGTGGCGGAGCGCCTGGCCTACGAGCTGGCCCGCCGTCAGGAGCTGGCCGGCAGGCAGCCGGAGAAGACGGTGGCGAAGCCCGCGGAGCGCTTCCAGAACGGAGTGCTCTCCGGCGTGGATCTGACCAAGTCCCTGACCAGGGAAGAATATAAGAAGGAGATGGACAAGCTCCAGAAGAAGCTGGAGACGCTGCACAGCGAGCTGTACCGGCTGCGTATCCCGGTGGTCCTGGGCTTCGAGGGCTGGGACGCCGGCGGCAAGGGCGGCGCCATCAAGCGTCTGACAAGCCGGCTGGATCCGCGCGGCTATCAGGTGAATCCGACCTCCGCGGCCAACGACATCGAGAAGGTCCACCATTATCTGTGGCGCTTCTGGAACAATATGCCCAAAGGCGGCCATATCGCGATCTTCGACCGGACCTGGTACGGACGCGTCATGGTAGAGAGGATCGAGGGCTTCTGCACCGAGGAGGAGTGGAAGCGGGCGTATCAGGAGATCAACGAGATGGAGTCCCACATGGCCAATTACGGCGCGGTGGTACTCAAATTCTGGCTCCACATCGATAAGGATGAGCAGGAGCGCCGCTTTAAGGAGCGCATGGAGAATCCGGCCAAGCAGTGGAAGATCACCGACGAGGACTGGAGGAACCGTGAGAAATGGGATCTCTACGAGGCGGCTGTCGACGAGATGCTGGTCCGCACCTCCACCACCTACGCGCCGTGGGTCGTGGTCGAGGGCAATGATAAGCTCTACGCACGCGTGAAGGTGCTGCGCACCGTCGTGGACGCGCTGGAGAAGAAGATTGCGGAAGTATCGAAGAAGGACTGATTCTAAATACACGGAGGATACAGATATGCAGGATATGGTAAAAGAACTGGGCATGCATGTGACCCACGTTGGCATTAACGCCGCGGACGATGAGCAGGCGAGAGGCTGGGCGAAGGAGTTTGAGAGCTGCTTCGGACTTCCGGCCAAGGAAGGCAACAGCTCCATTTTCTCCGCCGATCTGGTGGAGATCATGAAGGGGCACGGCCGCGGCGCCGTCGGCCATATCGCCATCGGCGTCAACGACTGCGAGAAGGCGATCGAATTCTTCGCTTCCAACGGCGTGAAGGTGATCCCGGAGACCGTCAAGACCAATGACGAGGGACGGATCAAGTTCGCGTATTTGGACAAGGAGATCGCCGGATTCATGGTGCATCTGAATCTGGTCAAATAATGCGATGAGCGTTGTGCTGATCGTTGGAGGCGGTGCCGCAGGCATTCTGGCCGCCATCGCCTCCGCCGGATGTGGACATGAGGTCCATTTATATGAGAAGAACGAAAAACCGGGGAAGAAGCTGTTCATCACCGGCAAGGGCCGCTGCAATGTGACGAATGCGTGCAGCATGGAAGCACTGAGGCAGAATGTGGTGACCAATCCCCGGTTTTTATACAGCAGTTTTTCGGCGTTTTCCAACCGGGATATGATGGAGCTTCTGGAGCGCGCCGGCTGTCCGCTGAAGGTGGAACGGGGCGAGCGGGTGTTTCCGGTATCGGACAAGTCCTCGGATGTGATCGCGGCCCTGGTCCGGCGAATGAAGGAGCTGGGCGTGCGGGTGCACCTGAATACGGAAGTGACCGGCATATGCGTCGGGGATGGGAAATGCGCCGGCATTACGGTGAGGCAGACGCATTCCGGCGGCGGACGGGACGCCGCCGCGGGGCGTGACTGCGGCGGTGCGGCGGAACGGCCGGCAATGGCAGGAACCGGCGCCGCTTCCTGGCGGGGGCCGCGGCAAAGGACGTCAGGGCCGGAGCCGTCAGGAACCGGCGCCGCCCCTGGGAAAAGGGGGCGGAAGGAACCGGACGGATTCGTGCCCGGGGACGCCGTGATCGTGGCGACCGGAGGTATTTCCTATGAATCCACCGGTTCGACCGGGGACGGTTACCGCTTTGCCCGGGACTGCGGGCACACGGTGACGGAGCTTACGCCGTCGCTGGTGCCGATGAACGCGAAGGAAGAGGATGTGAAGAGCCTGCAGGGGCTTTCGCTTAAGAACGTGGAGGTGTCCTTTTTCGACGGTGGGAAGGAGCTTTACCGGGAGTTCGGGGAGATGCTGTTCACGCATTTCGGCGTCAGCGGACCGGTGGTCTTAAGCGCCAGCAGCTTTGTGGGAAGGACGCTTAAGGCGCGGCCGCTTGCGATGCGGATCGACTTAAAGCCGGCGCTTTCGGAAGAGCAGCTGGACGCGCGGATCCTGCGGGATTTCGCAGAATTTTCCAACCGGCAGTTTGCCAACGCCCTCGGGAAGCTCTATCCGGCCAAGCTGATCCCGGTCATGGTCGCAAGAAGCGGAATTTCGCCGGTAAAACCGGTGCGGGATATCACAAGGCAGGAGCGGATGAAGCTTTTGGATGTGACGAAGCGCTTTACGGTTACGCTTACGGGGCTGCGCGGCTTCAATGAGGCGATCATTACCCAGGGCGGAATCTCGGTGAAAGAGATCTCGCCGTCCACGATGGAATCGAAGCTTGTGCGGGGCCTGTACTTTGCGGGCGAAGTGCTGGATCTGGACGCGGTGACCGGAGGCTTTAATCTCCAGATCGCCTGGTCCACGGGCTGGGCGGCGGGAAGCGGCGTCCCCTGGGAGTGACGGCTTTCCGGGAGAACCTGCTGCGGACTGACCGGTATGTGGACCGGGAGAAGTGACGGGGGACGACTCCTTTCAGGCGGCGAAGATGAGTCCCGCGGCCCAGTAAGAAAGAGCCGTGCGTCTGATGCGGACGCAAAGGCTCCGTATGGCAAAATATAGGAATTAAGGAGAGTTTCAGAGTATGTCAGCAGCGTATAACATTGCCATCGACGGTCCCGCGGGAGCGGGCAAAAGCACCATCGCGAAGGCGCTCGCGAAGAAGCTGGGCTTCGTCTATGTGGATACCGGCGCCATGTACCGGGCCATGGGCCTGTATTTCGACCGGCAGGGCATCCGTATGGACGACGAGGAAGGAATCAGCCGTGCCTGCGGCGATATCCGTATTTCCATCCGCTATGAGGACGGAACCCAGCGGGTGATCTTAAACGGCGAGGACGTATCGGATCGGATCCGCACGGAGGAAGTGGGCCATCTGGCGTCCGCGTGTTCCGTTTACGCGGCGGTGCGGCAGAAGCTTCTGAGTCTGCAGCGGGATCTGGCGGCCAGCACGGATGTGATCATGGACGGCCGTGATATCGGCACCTGCGTGCTGCCGGACGCCCAGACCAAGATCTATCTGACCGCTTCGGTGGAAGTCCGGGCGAGGCGGCGCTATAAGGAGCTGCTGGAGAAGGGGAAGGAAAGCAGTCTGGCGGAGATCGAAGAGGAGATCCGCGCCAGGGACTGGCGGGACATGAACCGGGAGATCGCGCCCCTTAAGCAGGCGGAGGACGCCGTGTATCTGGACAGTTCGGATATGACGATCGGGCAGGTGATCGACGCGATCCTGGAGGCCGCCTCCAGCCGGGGGCTTTCGCCGGATCGGACAGGCAGGTGATGAACGGATGAAGGTGATCGTCGCGAAGACCGCCGGCTTCTGTTTCGGCGTGAAGCGGGCCATGGATCTGGTATATGAACAGATCCGGGAAGGCGCGGGACCGATCTACACGCTTGGCCCTATCATCCATAATGAAGAAGTAGTCCGCGAGCTGGAGAGCCGGGGTGTTAAGGCGGTGCCGGAGGAAGCGCTTCCGGAACTTGGCGAAGGCACGGTCATCATCCGGTCCCACGGCGTCGGGCCGCATGTTTACGAGCTTCTCGCGCGCCGGGGCCTGCGGGTCGTGGACGCCACCTGTCCCTTCGTGAAGAAGATACATAATATCGTGAAGGAGCAGAGCGAGGCGGGACGGACCATCGTCATCATCGGGGACAGTTCCCACCCGGAGGTGGAGGGGATCCGCGGATGGTGCAGATCGACTGTTCTGACTGTAAAAACCGAAGAGGATTTCGCCAATTTGCCGTCTGATTTAACCGAAAAGCTATGTATTGTGTCACAGACGACATTTAATTACAAGAATTTTAAAGAATTAGTTGAAAAAATTTCAAAAAAGGGTTATGATATAGTTGTTTTAAATACGATTTGTAGTGCAACAGAGGAACGGCAGAGGGAAGCTGAGCAGATTGCCTCGCAGGTAGACGCCATGGTGGTCATTGGCGGTAGGTATAGTTCGAATACACGCAAGCTTTTTGAAATTTGCCAAAGGAAATGTAAGAACACCCATTTCATTCAGACACTTGACGACTTATCACCTGAAAGTGTAGATTCTGTGCGCAGCGTAGGTATTACAGCAGGGGCGTCGACCCCAAAGAAAATTATTGAGGAGGTTCAAAAAGTAATGGCAGAGCAGACTTTTGAACAGATGTTGGAAGAATCGTTGAAAACTATACGTACAGGAGAGGTTGTCACCGGTAAGGTCATCGATGTGAAAGAAGACGAGATCGTACTGAATATCGGGTACAAGTCCGACGGCATCATTCCGAGGAATGAATACAGCAACGATTCCAATCTGGATCTTCGGACCGTGGTTCATGTAGGCGACGAGCTGGAAGCCAAGGTCGTGAAGGTCAATGACGGAGAGGGACAGGTGGCGCTGTCCTATAAGCGGCTGGCGGCAGACCGCGGCAACAAGCGTCTTGAGGATGCGTTCAATAATCAGGAGGTTCTGACCGCGAAGGTGGCCCAGGTTCTGGACGGCGGCTTAAGCGTTGTCGTGGAGGAAGCCAGGGTGTTTATACCGGCGAGTCTTGTATCGGACGTCTATGAGAGGGATCTGTCCAAGTTTGCGGGACAGGAGATCGAATTCGTGATCACCGAGTTCAATCCCCGCCGCAGAAGGATCATCGGCGACCGCAAGCAGCTGATGGTGGCACGCAAGAAAGCGATGCAGGAAGCCCTGTTCTCCCGCATCCAGGTAGGCGATGTGGTAGAGGGCGTTATCAAGAATGTGACCGATTTCGGCGCGTTCATCGATCTGGGCGGCGCGGACGGCCTGCTTCATATCTCCGAGATGTCCTGGGGACGTGTGGAGAATCCGAAGAAGGTCTT
>CANQBX010000066.1 GCA_947589095.1 uncultured Lachnospiraceae bacterium | reverse complement strand
TTATAACCCATTTCCAACAGAAGGTTTATATTGCTCCGGTTGAAGTTGTCCAGCATGGACGCAACCGAGGCGGTCATGAGCGCCTGTTTTTTCTGTTTTCTGCCTTCATTCCGCATTTGCAGCTTTGTCCTGCCTTTCCCGGCAATGTCGCCGGTGTCTGCATAGGAATCATATCTTCCTCTCACACTGCTACCGGCGCCCGCCCGGCCTCCGCGGCCGGATCTTCGGCTCCGGAACCTGCCGGCAGGATCGACATCCCTTCTCCCCGCGGCAGCATCGTCACGGTCTCGCATACCCGATAGGTATTCTTCCCTGTCCCGTCCTTTCCGACCTCCAGCACCGTATAATGGTCAGCCGCCGGAGGCCCGGCTACGGTCTCGACCCCTCTGTAAATGGCCTTCCCGCCTATGTCCACATCCAACAGGATCCCCAGCGGGATCACCATATCCTCGCCCCACAGCATCTTATGCGTCTTCGCGAAACGGCTCGAGAAACGGATCTTCTCAACGCCGTCCAGCAGATACTCAAGCGGTCCGTAGACACGGCAGTAAGGGCTCCCCACAGACTCCCGCAGGACATAGGAAATACGCACCACATGATCCCTGCCGGAGATCGCCTCCAGGAACCGGGCGTCCTGCTCCATCAGCGGGAACATGGACAGGTATCCGGTGGCGATCAGCCGGGAGATAGCCGGGATCTTATCCAGACGCCGGAACAGGGATTCCGTGCCCTCGCAGGTGAGGAAGACGCATCCTTTAAAAAGCGGCTCCGGTTCGATCACGCTTCGCTGCTGCTTTCTCAGATTCCGCTCATTATAGATCACAAATACATCGTTATACAGATAAGGCGGGACGGTTCGCCGGATCTCCTTCACCAGCGCTTCCTCCCCGCCGTACCAGGTCTTCAGTTTGTACCAGAGCATCCTTCTCCCCCTTTCACGATCCTGCCGCCGCATCACAGATGCAAGGACATCATTGCTTATCATTATTTGCTTATCATTTATAGATCTGTATCCTGTCTACGCCAGCTTCCTGACGCTCTCCGCCGGCACTTCCACCAGGATATCCCTTCCAAACATATGTACCGCGATCTGCACATCACCGCTCTTTACCCGGCGGATGACAGCCACATTTCCCTCAAACGTTCCCTCGACCACAGCTACCCGGTCTCCCGGCTCAAGCCCGGACGTCCGCTTCTTCAATACGGGCGTCTTGTATCTCTCCGGCATTCGGACCGGCGCCTCCACCTTCCCGTATGTCATCTCCCGGCGTACGTCATCGTTCAGGATGATCCCCACCCGGGCCGTTTTCTCCTGCCCCGCGATCCGCAGCTGCACCTGGGCGAACCGCTTGCGGAACTGATAGCTTTGAATATGATCCCTGCATTTCTCCAGGGGGCCGGACAGGTACGACACGCGATCCTTCCCGTCGGTCGCCACATACGTCAGGCGCACGATGCGGTCCGGATCCATCATCCGCAGCAGGAACTCCGCCTCGCCGTCATCCATTGGAGCGAATTCGAACGCCCCGGCCGTCATTATCTTCGACATGGCCGGAACCATTTTCAGCCACTGGAACAGGCCCCCGATATCATCCGACGAAAGGAATATGTAGCCGGGAAACAGCCGCAGCACACGGATCTGGTTCTGCTGGTGCCAGCAGTGCAGCTGCTCGAAATAGGGCACAAAGCATTCCCCCACGCATTCCGGCGGAACCATTCGGCGGATCATCTCCGCCAGCTTTTCTTCTCTTCCCGTATAAGTCTGTATCGCATACCACAGCATGACCGATGCCGCTCCCCTTCTGTATCTTTTCTGTCTTCCTGCAAGCGGCGGCTCCGCCGTCCCCTCTTCCGGAAGGGTAAGCTCCGCCATCCCTGCCGCTCCCCTCCGGAAGGACAGGCTCCGCCATCCCGCCGCTCCCTTTCGGAAGGACAGGCCCTGCCATCCCGCCTTATCCTTACGGACAGGCAGGCTCCGCCACTCCGTTCGCCCGAAACGGACTGCACGAATCGCTGTGGCTGCTATAACCCCCTTCAGCAGACTCATCACCCAAGGCTCACGAGTCCCATCCGGGTTTTGTGGCCGGCAGAATAACTTCTCGGCTATAATAAAGTGATCGGAGTATAATGATCCTTGTCAGCGCGCATCCTAATTTTGAGCGGAACAGCCGCTGACGGAGCAGCGCGTCGTGGAGTACCTTACTCTACGACATCTTCTTACCAATCGCTTTTATCAAAAGGATTGTACAAAAAAACGGGCGGTTTGTCAACACTGCCCGCCCGAAAACTTCTTAAGATTTTCAAAATTTTCTAAAGGAGGCTTTACTACGATGGCGGAGAATGCGGGAAACGGTTATTTGGGGATGGAAGTGCAGGCGGGGAAAAAGTACATTTTTGAAAAGACATCCGATGGAAAATTTATTCTCATTACGTGCGGAGCGGATCAGCCGGATCTGACGGCGCCTCAATGTACGGTTTCGGTCGCGGAGTTTGCGGAAAACTGGCTTGCCGCCGCAAAAGTGCGTATCAAGGAGTCCACTTATATGAAATACTGGAATCTTCTTCATTCCTATATTATTCCGGAACTGGGCGGGATGAAATGGAACGCCTTAAACCGCGATACGGCAGAACAATTCTGCGCCCGGATGCTTTCTGACGGCGGAAGGAAGCAGAAAGGACTTTCCGCAAAGACTGTCGCCGATATCATGTCCGTGCTGCGCCGCATCACCGGCTATGCGGCCGACCATGGCGCAGTCCTGTCATTCAATCTCTCCGCGATCACGATCAAAAAGAGGCCGAAGGAAATCAAATATCTGACAAGAAAGCAGCAGGACAGGCTGTATCGGTATCTGCGCGGTAACCTTTCCGATCGAAACCTGGGCCTTCTGATCTGTATGTTTACGGGACTCCGCCTGGGAGAAATCTGTGCGCTTCGCTGGGAAGATATCTCATTTTCCGAACAGACGATCCATATCCGCCGGACGATGCAGCGGATCCAGACGAAGGACGATCCGAACCGAAGGACGAAGATCGTTATCACATCCCCCAAGAGCGGCAGCTCCGTCCGCGGGATCCCGATCCCGCGGGAACTTCTCAGGATTCTGTATTCTTTCCGGGAGAACCGGAACGGTTACATTCTGACCGGCAGACCGGACGCCTATATGGAACCGCGGGCGATGGAACGGCATTTTGATAAGGTTTTGAAGCATCTCGGCATGGAGCATGTAAATTTTCACGCGCTCCGTCACACGTTCGCCACGCGCTGCGTGGAGATGGATTTTGATGTGAAGAGTTTAAGCGAGATCCTGGGGCATGCGAATGTAAATATCACGCTGAACCGCTATGTCCACCCGACCATGGAGCTGAAGCGGAGGAATATGCAGAAGCTGTTGCCGCTGATGGCAGTGAGCTGGTGAGAATGAAAGACGCGTCCGTGCCGGCAAATCTGCCATGCGGTATATGGAAGGGCGCGGAATAACCGGAATCTGTCGTAGAGTAAGGTACTCCACGACATTTCTTTATGGAAAAATATAAAAATGTGATCCTATCTGTCTGGGAATTCTCTATATACAGCCGCGAAGCTCCCGCAACGTCTGTTGAATGGCAGAAATCCAGGGGCTTTGTTCGTGTGCCGGACATGAAAAAACCGGCACAGAAAATCACACGATTCTCTATGCCGGGCTTCTGTATTTCCACATGGGCTGAGCGCCGGTGACGCTCTGCCCGTATTTCCATGCAAGCAGGACGTCAGAAACGCCCTGCTTGTATTTACAATACCGCACTATTTCAAGCAAGAACAAACTCGGCGCTGTTCTCCGCATCGCTGCTCCCGCCGATATATACCTCAAATCTTCCGGGTTCGCTGACATGATTCATATCGATGTCATAGAACCGCAGCATGGGTTCTTCGATGGCAAAGCTAACTTCCCGGCTCTCCCCCGGCGCCAGGGACACCTTTTGGAATCCCTTCAGACTCCGGATCGGCCGGGCCACGCTGGCCGACGAATCCCTAAGGTACAGCTGGACCGTCTCCACGCCGCTCACGCCGCCCGTATTGGTCACGGTCACGCTGGCTGTGATCCGGTCGCCCGCCTTCATTTCCCGGCGGTCAAGCTTCACTTCCGAATAGGTGAATTCCGTGTAGGACAGGCCGTAGCCGAATGGGTAGAGCGGCGCGGTCACTTCGTCCATATATCCGTTCCTGAATAGATGGATCTCGTGGGGCGGATTGGGCCTTCCTGTCGCGAAATGATTATAGTAGACCGGCACCTGTCCAAGCGATCGGGGGAACGTCATGGCAAGCTTCCCCTGGGGGACACGGTCCCCGAAGAGCACGTCGGCGATGGCGTTTCCGCCCTCCGTTCCGGGCATCCACACCACCAGAAGCGCCCTGGAAAGCGCCGCGATCTCCTTCACCGCCAGCGGGCGGCCGCAGAACAGTACCGTTACGATGTTGGGATTGACCTGACGCACCTTCCGCAGAAGCTCCATCTGGCCCTCTGAAATGCCCAGACTGGTGCGGCTTCCCGCCTCGCCGGTCAGATCCTTATGCTCGCCCAGGCACAGCACCACGCGCTGGCTGGACGCCGCCAGCCTCAGGGCTTCCTCCAGCAGCGCATCTGCCTGCTCGTCGGAGGGATTCGGGATCCGTCCGAATTTCGTGGCGCAGCCCTTGTCCATCATATAGCTGCCCCGGGCAAATGACATACCGGGCAGGCCCTTCGCCTCCACACCCTGCCGGATCGTCACCGTCTTCTCCGGCCGCTCCGGGAAAGACCAGGCGCCGTAGATCTCATGGTTATCCACATAGGGCCCGATCCAGGCAGTGCTGCCGGCGCTCGGAACTGTACCCTTCCCAGAGCAGGAACTATCCTGCCCCTCTTCCGCCTCATTCTCCGGTTCTTTCCGCAGCGGCAGGATCCCATCATTCTTCAGCAGCACAAACGACGCCGCGGCCGTCTCCCTTGCCTGCTGCCGGAAATCCGCACGCAGCAGGGTCTTCTCCGCCTCGGCCGGGTCCACGTCACGGAACGGATCCTCAAAAAGCCCCAGGTCATTTTTCAGGGTCAGGATACGCAGGACCGCCTCGTCCACCAGCTTCTCCGGCACCTCGCCGGACCGCACCAGCTCCGCCAGGTGCCCGGCGTAGGCGTTGGACACCATATCGATATCCACGCCGGCCCCGACCGCCAGCTTCGCGGCCTCCCGCGCGTCCGCCGCTATGCCGTGGAACACCATTTCCTCCACGGCGCTGTAATCGGAGATCACCACGCCGTCAAAGCCCATTTTCTCCCGCAGGAGCTTCCGCAGAAGCCATTTATTACCGGAAGAGGGAACGCGGTTCAGCGTATTGAAGGACGTCATCGCCAGGCGGCAACCTTCCTTCACCGCCGCCTCATAGGCGGGCAGATAGTCCTCCATAAGGGTCCGCTCCGACAGCTCTACATTGTCGTAATCCCTTCCGCCTTCCGGGGCGCCGTATCCGGCGAAATGCTTCAGGCAGGCGGCCAGCTTCTCCTTCGAACGGAGATCTCCCTGATACCCGCGGACCATGGCCCGGGCCATCTCGCTGTTCAGGTACGGATCCTCGCCCGGCGATTCCATCACGCGCCCCCACCGGGCGTCGCGCACCAGATCCAGCATCGGGGAAAAGGTCACATGCAGCCCTTCGGAGGCTGCCTCGGCTGCCGCCACGGAGCAGGCTTTCTCCGCCATTTCGGGAGAAAAGGTGCAGCCCAGAGCCAGCGGGATCGGGAAAATGGTCTCGAAGCCGTTGATCACATCCAGCATGAACAGCAGCGGGATATGGTGGGGCTGCTTTGCCATCTGCTGCTTCTGCAGCTCGCGGATCTTTTCCGCGCCCTTGATCCCCAGTACGGATCCCGCCATTCCCACCTGTTCGTCCGTCAGCTGGGTGGTTCCGGTCGGCCCGGTCACCAGCCCGCCGCCGGTCAGGACCTCTGCCGGAAGCTGGATCATTTGTCCGACTTTTTCCTCCAGAGACATGTCTTTCAGCAGTTCATTCAGTTTTTCCTGTGTCATAAGAGCCTCCTTTTTGGTGTCTTTTATTCCTGCCGTTTTTTCTTCTGACGTCTTTCACATTTTTCACCCGTCAGCACTTCGGCTGGTTCTTTTACGAAATTTCGCTCGTCAGCACTTCGGTTGGTTCTTTTACGAAATTTCGCTCGTCAGTACTTCGGCTGATCCTTTTACGAAATTTCGCTGATCGCGGTTATCTCCTTCTCTTTCAGTCCCTCGTACATCTTTTCCGATACCGGAACCGACACTCCTAACCTCCGGGCCTCCCGCACCAGATAACCGCTGAAGGTCTCCAGTTCCGACTGCCTCCCGGCCCGCACATCACGCTGGAGGGAACTGGTGGCGTCGTCGCCGTAATCATTGTAGAACTTGCGGATCACCGTGTCCGCGTGGTCTTCCGGAATGCCGATCCCTTTGGCCCGCGCCACCGCGCAGGCCTCGCGGACTAACTGCTCATACTGCTGCGCCTTCGCCGGGTCGCCGCGCAGCTGGCCGATAGTATCGTCATAATAAGCGGTCTCCACATTGTAGGCGCAGTTCAGGATATATTTCTTCCAGATCTCACACCGAATGTCCGCCGCCGTCTCGTGGTCAATGTCCGCTTCGGAAAGGATCCCGGAAAGCTCCGTCACCTTCTCCTGCTGCCGCACATCTGCATTCTGGATTCCAATCCGCAGGTTGGCGAACCGGCCCTGCTGCTCGATGGAATAGTCCGGGCGTGCGAAAGAGACGATGTAAATGAGAGAATCCACAACTACCGCCTTCCGGGGCAGTATAAGAGCGGCGCCTGCTCCCGCATCGTCCGGCCGGGAAGCAACATCTGCTCCCGCATCGTCCGGCCGAGACGAGGCGATACCGCTTTCTCCCAGCCGAAGAAGCTCCCGCGCCCGGTCTCCCGCGTCCACTCCGTTCATGACCGGAACGATCACCGTATCATCCGTCACGGCGCCGGAACCGGCCAGATCGCGGCAGACCTCTTCCAGCGAATAATTTTTCACACAGATGAAAATATAGTCCTGCGGCTCCAGGAGGCGGACAGACGCAACCACTTGTTCCGGCCTTCCTGTCTTCTCTCCCTTATATTCGCTGTGCAGAACCAAACCTCTCTCCCGGATCGCCCGGCCCCGCTCTCCCCGGGCCACCAGGGTCACATGGGGAAACTTCTGAAGCAGCATTCCGGCCAGATATCCTCCCACGCCTCCTACGCCGATCACAGCGATTCTCTTATCACGCAGCATCATGTTCTTTCCTCCCTGCCGTCCTTATTCCTGTATTTTACAGTGTTTTGCGGCAATTTACTGTGTTTCGCGGCCATCTGTATTCCATGTCCACCACTATATTCCGGCCGTTCCCATTTTACAGGTTCCCTCACTCTCCCACATCATGACCAACCGTTTCCATGATCTATCACATCGAACTCCCGGTCACTCCGAGTAGCTTCTTCAATAATAAAATCTGCCGTAAGTATACCCGAAACAAGGCCAATACGCAAGTGATTTTCTCTGCAGCCTTCTCCTGCCTTCTCCAGAATTTTCCCACAGTCCTATTCTGAATTTATAATAAAAAAATCACAAAATTTTCACAAATTGCGCTCTCCCGTCCCCTTGACTTTCCAAAATGCGCGAGTTATATTACGCATAGAACAGAAAGGGGGATTTCTGTTCGTGTAACCCGTTGTCATCTGCCCGAAAGGGCATACAAACTTAACACACCTCACAGAGGTCCTGCTAAGATCAGATTTTGGAGGAAAAGGTAAATGAATACTTTAAAAGCTGAAAAAAGGGACATGACCGTAAAGGCCAAACATCTCAGAAGAGAGGGGTACGTCGTAGGCAACGTATTCGGAAAGGAACTGAAGGATTCCATTCCGATCCAGATGAACAAGAAAGACGTTGACAAACTCCTGAAAACGGATCACAAGGGCAGCCAGATCATGCTGGATATCGAAGGACAGTCCTATGACGTCCTGATCAAGAATCTGGATTTCAATCCGTTGGCGGGAAGGCTGGATTCGATCGAATTCCAGGCGCTGGTCAGCAATGAAATGGTACATTCCGTCGCCGAGGTCATCGTGGCGAACCACGATAAGATCGTGGGCGGCGTCGTACAGGTCGAGCTTCCCGAGATCTCCTACAAGGCGCTCCCGGCCGCATTGGTTGACCACATCGAAGTGGATGTGGCCGGCATGAAGGTCGGCGACGTGGTACATGTGAAGGATCTGGCGATCGCGTCCGACAAAGATATCTCCATCAAGAACGATCCCGACGCAGTCGTCGTCGCCGTGATCGCGATCCACAACGCGGCGATCCCGGAGCCGGAAGCGGAAACGGAAGCTGCTGAGGCGGAAAAGTAAAGGGCCGAGAAGCTGAATTTGGTGCCGGGGCATTCGAAAGGATACCCCGGCACTTTCATTTCAACCATGAAACCTTTTTCTACAGCGCCACATTCTGTATTATCACCAGAAGGTTTCTGTTATCCTGAATCATCTGCTTTCTAGCCTCCAAAATTTCCGTCTCGCAGCAAGATCAAATCAACATTTCCATAGAACGCTTTTTATTTCCAGACAGCACATCTTACATCGCATCCGGCAGCACATCCGCAAACATCAGCAGATTGGCCGTCACCTTCTCATTCTCGGTAAGCGGCTTAAACGTTCCGTTCCCGTAGAGAATATCCGCGACCATCTGTGCGACTGTGGCGCCGATAAAGCCGCTCACGCCCCAGGCGATGATCAGATCCTGCATCTGCGGCGGGAAGCGCTTCGCGCTTATCATCGCAAACTCCAGCGCCTTATTGGCGAAGCGGGACTTCAGTTCGTCGCTGAGAGCCGGGATCCGGGCGAAAAATTTCTCCTGCGGCTCCTTCACCACCACGATGTTCACATTACCGTCCGCTGTCAGGAATTTCCGCTCGCGCAGGCGGGCGAATTTCTCCGCGTTGGCGGGATTGACGGCGAATGGCGCGCAGACATCCGCGCTGTCTGCCGCAGGACGCACACCGGCACTCACGGCAGAGCCTTCCGCCTTTGCCGCGCCCGCAGCATCCGCCTCCTTCGCAGCCGCGCCCGCTGCCGTCCCCGCAGATGCTGTGACCGGATCTTCGGCGGGCGCCGCCCCCAGCATCCCCTTCATGTACTCATAGAGATACTCATAATCCGAGCAGAGGTTATTCTGCCAGCCTCCTGTCCGGCTGTCATGCCGGCTGTCCGCGGACCAGGCAAAAATCGCTGGGTATTTGGACGACTGCCTCGTCATGCTGCCGCACACGCCGTACTGCGGCCACTGCCGCTCCCACCGGTAATCCGGATCCGACGCCCTGCACTCCAAATCTACCGCGGCGGTGAAGCGGCCGCCCGCGGTCGTCTTGATTATATATCGGGACAGATCCTTCTGGATCGGGATTTCACATTTGTTCAGCACGCTCCAGAAGATCGCCGCCGCATCCAGAAGCTCCCGGTTCCCGCCGGGGATATAGACGTCCGCTGTCTCGCCGACTGCCCTCCTCACAAGCGGCACATACTCTTTTACCAGCGTTTCCGCGATCTCAAGCTGTAGCTTCAGCTCCTGCTCCTGCTGCTCAAGGGAATACTCCGCGGCTGAGAATTTCACATACGTTGTGTAGCGTCCGCCGACCGTTTTCACAAGAAACCCGTTCCCTTCCAGGAAATCGATCCGTTCCTTCAGATACACCAGCGTCATGCCCAATTCTTCCGCGATCTCTTCCGCCGTCCGCGGCTGCCAGTACACGCTGTACACGATATTCAGATTCAGCTGGTCGCCCAGATAAGACTCCGGTCCTAAGTTGGATCCGGGATTCCCGCCGTGGCTGAAGTCCAGCGCCGTAACCGGCGCAAGCCCTAATTTTCCGATCTTTCTCTCCATTTGAAAGCCCTCCTTCAGTTCATTCCTCGCCTTGTTCAGATGCCATTTGACGGTTCCCTCGGAAATACCCATCTCACGCGCGATCACAGAAATGGGGGCGTCCTCGTAATAAAAACGGAAAATGATCCGGCGGCGTTTCTCCGTCAGGAAAGCGATCTCGCGGCGAAGCCTTTTCATTTCCTCCTCCCGGTCTTCCAGCGCGTAATCTCCGCAGAACAGCAGTTCCATACCGTCGATGGAAATGCCTTCGTGCTTCTTCCTGACCGAAACATAACGGGCATAGGTATGCTCGCTGATCCGCCAGATATAGCCTTCCAGATTGACGATCTCTCCGGCCCGCCGAAGGGAAATGTACACTTCCTTTATGATCTCCGCGCACAGTTCCTCTGCCTCGTCGTACGAATAGGCCTTCTTCATCGCAAAGCCGTATAGCTTCTGCATGTATTCCGTTATGATCTGATCCGCTTTCTGTTTCTCCATTCTTATCACTCCCGGCGCCGTCTGGTCATATAGTGAGGGCTTTCGCTGAAAGGTTGGCGGGATTCTGCATTTTTCTGTAAAATACGAGAAAGGCGTCACTGGCGCCTTGTTTACGTGGAAATATAGAAATACCCGAGCCAGAACCGACTCAGGTATTCTTATCTCCTTATCTCCACCCTGTGCAAATCGTATATTTTCTCAAAGATTATACTCTTTGAAAAGCTTCCTGCGAAAAGCGCTGTCAGAAGCCGCTTTTATGATCAGATCATCCTTATGATTCTCCGACAGAACGATGATCAGGCGCGCCAGACGCTCCTGACCGCGTTTTTCACCAATCCGCTCACCCTGCTTTCGGCCCTGCTTTCGGCCCTGCTCCCGGCCACGCTTCTCTCCATCCAGTATCAGATCATCAATCGCCTTGCACATACTGATCTCCTTCCCTTCCTTCTTCTGCCGGCTCACCAGTTTCCTCAATCTCTTCTGCTCCCCCAGCATCGCAAACGCTGCTGAGATCTCCACGCTGTCCATCCGGTTCAATTCCTCCCGGTGGGCGTTCACATATCCGTATAATTTCTTCTTATCTTCGTTTAATTTTAACATATAAAAGATATGCTGTAAACAGCTTTTGTAGTTTTCCGGATCTTTTATCGCCCTGGCCGGGACGATGTTCAGCCGGTAATCCGCCACGAACGGAAGCAGTTCCTTCACCTTTTCATTCTCCCGATCCACTCCCAGCATCTCGTGCAGGCTCCGGCTGCCGTCCCACTCTTTTCCCAGATATAACACCAGGTTCACCACAGGACGCAGGCGGTCCTCTTTTCTGATCCCCGACATCAGTTCTTCCGAGCTCTTCAGTTCCCCTCTCTCCCGGTGCCCTTTCTCCAGCTCTTGAACCTGCCTGTGATACTCCAGAGCATCGTAAAGCATATTGCGGACCGGCATCCCATAGTCCACCTTCGTCTGCGTCTCATCGAAAAATGCAACCGAATAGATATCATTTTCCGCCTTCATCCGCACGTCACCGGTCTTCTCAACTGCCTTTCTGCGGCCGTCTTCCTCTACGATAACCCCGTACCGGAGCGGAAGCGGCGTCAGATCCTCCGGCCGCAGTACCTGCTCGCCCCCATGGAGCAGGCCGTTGATCAGGTCGGCAAATACAGCCGGCCTCTCCAGCATCGCATTTACTTCTGTATCGATTACCCCCATACAACTCCTCCTCTGCGCAATAATTGTCTTGCTTTTCAAAATCGTACATCTTCACGGAATCCGCCGGAGAACAATCCGAATGAAAACAGATCCTTAGATATATGAAATACCAGCAAATTCAGTATAGCACAGGGAGGACTATAAAACAACCTTTTATTAATACAAGTTAATACAGATTCACAAGCGTGTCTCCGCCAGCTTATAAAGCAGCGTCCCCCGCTTGTCATACACCGCGTCGCCGTTGGTCAGCACATAATCCTCGCCGCTTAAGATCGCCCTGCAGTAATCCTGAACCGATGTAAGCCGCCGCTTGAACGAGACGCCTCCGCCCAGCAGATTCGTCGTATGGATGTCCGAGCCGGCCGTGATCGGAAGATCATGCTCGTTGGCATAACGGATCGCACGTCTGTCATATTCCGGATTGTGATGGCCTTTGCTTCGGCTGGAGGAATGGGCCGCGTTAATCCCCTCCACGCCGTCCACATACTCCGGGTACAGCCTGATCTCCGGAATATACCCGGCCTCCCGGAACGGATGGGCATGGATGACCATACCGCCGGCCTCATGGATCAGCCGGTACTGCTCCTTCACATCGGCGCTGCGGATCTCCGGATGGGCCTTCAGCCAGTCTGGCGTGATTCCATAGATCAGGAATTCTGTACCCTCGTAACCTGCCTCATATCCCCAGAACACATCCAGATCGTGTTTCCGGCCATATTCCAAGGCATCCTCGTAACCTGTTATAAAACCGTCCACCCACTGTTCCCAGGGCAGCGCCCGGTCGATCCCGGTATTGCCGCCCCAGTTGTGATCCGTTATGATGATCCCCGCATAACCCATAAGATGGGCGGCTTCCGCCATCTCCGCACCGGAATTATGCGCGCAGGCGCTTCCTGGAAGGGTATGGAGATGTGTCTCGTAAAGGTAGGGGTAATCTTTTATTGTCATCGTTTCTGTCCTTTCTCTCTGGTTGTAGGAAAATTACCGGCAAAGTTTCCGGCTGAACTGCCATAAAAAACAGCCAATTCCCCGCCCCGGTTTATCCCTCTTTATCTGCTTGTCGCGATAAGTATACTCAAAACGCGGCAGGGATGCAATAGCTTTCTTGCCGAAATCAGATGCCAATTGACAGAGCAGATTCACAGAATACGAACCAAACGTCATCGGTACTTTGTTTTCATGAAAATACAAGCAGGATTTCACTGGCACCCTGCCTGAATGGAAATACAAATGCGAAAAGAGCATCATTGGCGTTCTCTTTGCATACTTGACGCAATACAAGCGGAACATCGCTGGTTCCCTGCACGCATGGAAATGCAAAAGAGCAGCACCGGCACCCTGCCTGCATACTGACGTAACGCAGAAAAGGACGCCGCCGGCGTCCTTCCCGCATATGAGGTATCGGTATACAGCAAAGATCATTTAATAAATTTCACTTCCGGATAGATCGCCTGCTTTGCGGCTTCTTTCCTCTCGTTAAACGTGATCTTGTTCTCTTCGAACATATTTCTTCCCTGGGCGTCAATGGAGACGATCAGCGGTCCGAACTCCTTCACCTTGCAGCACCAGAGGGTTTCCGGCATGCCCAGCTCATCCCAGTGATGCTCGGCGATCCGCTCTACCTCTGTAGCGGCCACGACGGCGCAGCCGGCCGGGAATACGCAGTGGATCGCGCCGAATTCCCTGCAGGCGCGCTCCGTATTGGGTCCCATGCCGCCTTTGCCTACGATCACGCGCACGCCGGTCAGCTTCGTGAATTCGTACTCAAACTTCTCCATACGCATGGAAGTGGTCGGTCCTACGGATACCATTTCATAGTCGTCCTCCGTTCCCTCGATCTTGCGTACGATGGGACCGGCGTGGAAAATGGCCTTGCCTCTGATATCATAGGGCAGTTCTCTTCCGTACTCTACCAGACGGCGGTGCGCCACATCGCGGCAGGTCATCAGATCCCCATCCAGCCAGACAATATCTCCGATTTTAATATCCGCAAGGTCCTCAGCGCTTATCGGGGTAACCAGAACCTTCTTATCTCCTCTGATTTCGATCATTCCTATGTCCTCCTCTATCATATGATGCTGCTTTTTCATGCAGCTGCAAAATATGTAATCCCTGCATCATAATACCCAAAAGCCTTATGCCTGCGAACTCACTGATTCAGATCAATGGTTGAATGGGTGTCTACGGTTGCGTTTAAGTCCTTATCAAATACCACATGTCCGCGGCGGTGGGACCAGCAGCCCACGTTCACAGCGACGCCGATCGTTGACGGATGACGGGCGGTATTCTCAATATGAACGCCCATAACGGAAAGCTTTCCTCCCATGCCCTGCGGGCCAAGGCCGATCGCGTTGATGCCGTCTTCCAGAAGTTTTTCCATCTTGGCCGCATTCGCATTTTCATTATGAGATCCGATGGGACGCATCAGAGCCTTCTTGGAAAGCAGGGCCGCCGTCTCGACAGACGTAGCGACGCCGACGCCCACCAGAAGCGGCGGACATGCGTTCAGTCCGTAGCTGGTCATCTGATCCAGCACGAAATCCGTGATACCCTCGTAACCTGCGCCGGGCATCAATACCATGGCTTTGCCGGGAAGGGTACATCCGCCGCCGGCCATATAAGCGTAGATCTCACACTTGTCGCTGTTAGGAACAATGTCCCAAAATACGGTAGGCGTTCCTTTGCCCACATTCCTCTTGGTATTATACTCATCAAAGGTTTCCACGCTGTTATGACGGAGCGGCGCCGCAAAGGTCGCCTGCACGACAGCCTCTTTCAGCAGCGCTTCCAGATCGTCGATCAGCGGGAACTTCGTTCCGCATTTTACCCAGAACTGAAGAACGCCTGTGTCCTGGCAGCTGGGGCGGTCAAGAGCCACCGCCAGATTCTGGTTCTTTGTCATCGTTTCATAGAGTACCTTCGGCAGGGCCGCGTCTTCCTGGGAAGCCAGCTCTTCCAGCTTCGCCACCACGTCGTCCGGCAGCTTTTTGGCGATATGGGCCACAAATTTCGCCATCTTGTCAGTCATCAGCTTTACATTCTCTTCTCTTGTCATAGTTACCTCCTTCTTTTTGCACAGCAGCGCGGATGTTTGCCGCGGCGCTGAATTTGTTTACGGTTATTCATCATATACCGGAATCGATACCGGATTCCGTCGTCTTCCTTCCCCGCTGCGATACCGGATTCCGTCATTTTCCTTCCCCGCAGCGGGAATCTCCTTACGGATAGAACGGATACAGAATCGGCAGCAGGATCATGCAGACCACAAAGGAAACCAGGATCAGCGGCAGGCCGGATTTCACATAGTCGTTGAATTTGTATCCTCCGAGTCCGACCACCATGGTATTAGCCGGCATACCGATCGGCGTCGCGTAAGCGCAGGAGCCGGCGATGACCGTAGCGATCACGACCGCTCTCGGGTCGGCGCCCAGACTGCCCGCCAGGGATACGGCGATCGGCACCATCAGGGCCGTCGTAGCCGTATTGGACATGAAATTGGTCAGGACGCAGGTTACCACAAAGATCACCAGCAGCAGGATAATCGGATTCGGGTTTGTTCCGAGAAGCCCTACGATCTTATCCGCGATCAGCGTTCCCGCTCCGGTCGTTTCCAGAGCGCTGGCCAGTGCAAGAGAACCGCCAAACAGCAGAACCACCTTCAGATCAATGGACTGCAGCGCCGCCTTCTCGCTGATCACCCCCAGAAGCACCAGGACAACCGCGCCGGCGCAGGCCGATACCTGAATCTTGATCCCGATGTTCTCTTCAAAGATCATGGCCAGGATCACGAGGATCAGAACGACCAGGGATACGATCTGCTTCCACTGGGGAACATCCGAAAAATCCTTCTGGTCTCCCGCCACCGCCTCGCCGGACCCATTGCCGGCCGGTAGGAACCGGTATCCGATAAACGCGAAGTAGACGATTCCAAGCAGCAGCATGGGAACTCCCACAGGGGCGTACATGAAGAAGCTGGTGGCAAGCCCCATTTCCTGAAGGGCGTTGACTCCCATCAGATTGCCCGGCGCGCCGATGATGGAAAGATTTCCGCCGAGGGCTGCCGCAAACACCAGCGGCATCAGCAGGCGGCTTCTGGAATAGCCGGATTCATCGGCAATTCCGCATACCACCGGGATCAGCACGGCCGCCGTTCCGGTATTGGACAGGAAACCGGACATCACTCCTACGATCACCATGATCGCAATGATCAGCATTCTCTCGCTTTTCGCGAATTTTGTCACGATACCGCCGATCTTATTGGCCATCCCGGTCTCAAACAGGGCCTGGCCTACGACGAACATTCCGACACAGAGGATCACATTGCTGTTGACATATCCGGCAAATGTAGAGGAACTGTCCAAAACGCCTGTCAGGTTCAGTCCCAGCGCGACGATCGTAGCCGTGAGTCCCAGCGGAATCTTTTCCAGAATGAAGCTCACCACTGCAAAAAGCAGAAACAACAGTGTAATGGTTGTCGGGGACATAACTTTCTCCTTTCACTTCCTTGGTTCAATTCGTTCGCGATAGTGCCGGCCGGCTTTATCTTATGAATCCATGATAACACCGCCAAATTGCATAAGTCCAATCAAAAAAACTTTTGCGGCAATAAGAAAAATTAATAACCGAAAAGTCTCATTTTTTATAAAATTGTGCTATTCTATACATAAGAAGTTTTTGCCAAAGTCACTCGCCTGCCTTTTTTCTATATACGGCTTATTATTTCATAAGAAATGGAGGATATTTCATGACACTGAACCAGTTGCGCTATTTCAGTACCGCCAGCCGATACCATAATGTCTCAAAGGCAGCCAAGGAACTGTTCGTCACGCAGCCCACGGTCTCGAACGCGATCCGTGAACTGGAGGAAGAATTTTCCATCACATTATTCTACAGGAACGGCAGCCATCTGGAACTGACCGCGGAAGGCGAAGCATTTCTGGAAAAAGCAAATTACATACTCCGCTATTGTATTTCTCTGGAAGCCGAATATAAGGACAACAGCCGGATCAAACCGCCGGTCCGAATCGGTATTCCGCCCATGCTGAGCACCATCTTCTTTCCCGAACTCTGGGACAGCTTCTGCCGGGAGTACCCGGATATCCCTGTTGTTCTGGAAGAATACGGTTCCGTCCGGGCCTGCGATCTGGTTCAGACCGATTTTCTCGATCTGGCTCTGGTTAATATGGAGCTGTTCAACATTGACAAATTCAACAATTCCGTACTGTTCAAAAGCCAGCTCTATTTCTGCGTCTCCGAATCCCATCCTCTGGCCGGGCAGCCCTCAGTGAAAATGGAGCAGCTTGACAATCAAAGGGTTCTTCTCTTCAACGGAGATTCCGTCCAGACCCAGCTTCTTATGACACGCTTCGACGCCATGAACCTGCACCCGCACATCGTCATGCGAAGCAGTCAGCTGCACACTGTCATGAAATTTGTCCATCAGAGCCAGTGCGGCTGCTTCCTGTTTAAGGAAATGCTGCCGCAGTTTACAGACTGTGTAGGCATACCGCTGGATCCGCCCGTCGGCATCAATGTAGGACTGGTCTGGAAGAAGGGGAAATATGTTACGGAAGAAATGCAGAAATTTATTGCATTTACAGAAAAATTCTCGCGGAGCTGCTGAAATTTGTTAGCAGATCCGCGAGAAAAATCAGTATACTGATATAATCACGAACTGAGTGTAGGTGATACTCTGTTCTCATAGAAATACCAAATCGCTGAACTCAAATTTCTCCCAGGCACTCTCTCACTGCCACCCCGATCTTCTCCGCCATCCGCCAGAATCCCAGATCGTTGGGATGGCAGCCGTCGACAGTACAGTCGTGATCGGAGAGTCCATAACCCCGAAACAGCGTCTCTCCGTCTATAAAATACACGTTCCGGTCGCCCCGCTCTATCGCGTTCTGATACGTCCGCCGGACCGCCTCCCGGCGCCGCGCGCATCCGCCGCCGTCCGTCGGATTGAAATCCGGCCTTGACACCATGATGACCGGCACTGTGGGTCTTTCCTTCCGGTAGATCTTAAAAAACCGCTCATGGGTCTGCTCCAGATATTCTTCGCTCGGCGCGTTATGGTCGTAGTCCAGCACAAAGACCGAAGCGTCCAGGGACGCCAGATACTCCGCCACAGGCACCTCGCCCTTTCCGTTCCCGGAGAAACCCAGATTGATGTAATCGCAGTCCAGCTCCCTGGAAATGAATCCCTCATAGGAATTGCCCGGCCGGGAGGCGCAGCCTCCCTGGGTGATGGAAGATCCGTAATACAGAACCGGCTTCGCGTACCGGTAACCGGACGCCGGCTCGACGATGGCAGTCTTCTGCAGACCCAGCCATAGATCCGTGACGCCGCTGTACAGCGGAAGATAGATCAGTACCTCTTTCATCTCGGTGCCCCAAAAGTCGATCACACCTTCCAGCCGGTTCCGCTCTCCGGCCTCCGCGACTGCGGCGGGAATTACACTCTTATAGTATTCCTGCCGTCCGTCCTTCACCAGATAAACGGCAAATCCGCAGGAGCCCACAAACGGCATATGTCCCATCCAAGAGCAGTCGGCTAGAAGCGCCCGGATCACCAGGTACCGGGAGTTCGTCCGAAACCGGATGCGGCCTCCGGCCGTATGGCGGCAGAGTATCGACACCCCGGGGCTGACCAGATCCGCCGTATTCTGGGGCATGCGGCGAAGTACGTCCGAGCCGCGGAAACGGTATAACCCGTAACCCTGGAATGGTTCTTCGCGGCAGTCATGGAAGGTTATATCTGTTGGAAGATAGGTATTGGACGCAAAATTCTGGTCTATTTTCTCGATATTCATAGTTCGTCTCCTGATTGTTTTTATACCGGCTTGATTTATCTCAGAAAATCCGTTCAGGTCAGATTCCCGTTTTTGTCAATGAAATCCCTGTTCTGCTTCGATAGAATCCGGTCAGTCCAAACAAATCCGACTCGTGTCAATGAAATCTGGCCGCCCTGACGGAACGCTTTTCTCAAAGCTTTAACTTATCCTAACGATATCTGCTCACAGATCAAACCGCTCCTTGATCATCCGCGCAACCACTTCCGGCGCCAGTTCCGAGTTATCGATCTTCATGTAATTCTCAAACGGAATCTCGCCCTCGTAGCTCTCCAGTCGGTACTTCTCGTCGTCCCGCACGAGCCGGGCGTTGGATTCCTCGATCTCCCGCTTCGACGCCTTGTTCTTCAGCCGGTTTTCCGTCACATTTCTCTGCATGCGGACCTCGAGGGAGGCGACGAGTTCCACATAGTAAAACTCCGTGCCGTACGGCTCGAAAATGCTCTTCACCCACTCGACGTAGTCCCAGTCTTCCTGCATATCAAACGCCCACATGAATGTGAAGATCATCCCATAATTATCCGATTTTGCGAACTCCTCGAAAATAACCTGGCGAAGCCTTTTGATCACCGTGCTGTCGAACCGGCCGAAAACCTCGATCACCGGCTCGATCGTTACATGATTGTGGAACAGGCGCAGTCCCGTGATCTTCGCCAGTTCCTGTCCGACGGTCATCTTGCCGACGGCCGCGTTGCCGATCATGAATAGTAATTTCATCTTCGTTTCTACTCCCCTTCCATCTGTTTTTTCTTGTCCGATACCTCACATCCCGCTGCTGACCAGCACATAATCCGTTCTCATCCTGGCACCGCATATGTCACTGAGCCGCACAGATTTCCGCGCACACCGGATAATGATCCGACAGTGTGATCCCGTCCCGCTCGTCGGTCCATTTCTCCACAGATTCGCACCGCAGGCCGCCGCTTATGAAAATATAATCGATGCTGCAGGCTGCCTCGTCCCGATGGAAGCCATGATATGTAACGCCGATCCCCTCCGTCGCATTGCGAAACGCCGGATACTCCTTCATAACCGCCATCTCCTCACTGTCCGGTTCCGCGTTCATATCGCCGGTCAGGATCACCGGCGCCTGCGGGAAGAATTCTGTCTCCGCCAGATGCGCCATGATCTGCCGGAGTCCCCGGATCCGTGCCTGCGGCCCTTCATGATCCAGATGGGTATTGGCTACGCGGAACACCAACCCGGTCGCCATTTCCTCAAATACTGCCTCCGTGCAGACCCTCGGGCAGATGCTCTGATCCGGATAGCGGGAAGCTGGAATCATCGGCGTCTCCGACAGCCAGTATATCTCCAGCCGCATCAGATTCAGCCGGTCCCAGCGGTAGGCGATCGCTGTCTGCTCGTCCCGCAGCTCGCGGTCGCGGCCGCAGCCAACCACGTAATAATCCCGCAGATTTTCTTTAAGCCATATCGCCACATTAGGCAGAATCTCCTGGAAACAGATGATATCCGGCTGCTCCTTTCCAATCTTCTCCAGAATCAGATCTTTCCGATAACAGAAATTGTAAATGCCGTCATTTCCGCAGTCGAGGCGGATATTGAATGTTACGATCTTCATCGAGTTCTCCCTGTCTGTTTATCATTAAATATGCACCAAATATAGAGATTTGTAATTTCCCCCTGAGATCAGTTATGGAAAAGCACATCCTACATTTGCAGGCGTTCCGTATCTTTGGTCGCCGCTCTCTGTATCTTCGGCGGACACTCCATATCTTCGGCTGCCGCTCTGTATCTGTCTGCCCAAATCGAAAAACCTTATCCGTTCTGGTTCTCACCGCAGCAGTTCCTTAAGCGCCCGCCCGTCCGCGTTCGGCAGTTCCACGCCCAGAAGCTTCGCGTACGTCGGCGCCTCATCCACAAGCCGCGCCTTCTCGATCACCGCATTCTCCTTAAAATCCGGGCCTTTCGCCAGAAATGTGGGCTGCGGCCCCTTCGCAGGCAGATAACCATGAGTCGCGCGCCCCATGCGGTAATCTGACACGTCGAAATTCGTCACCAGCGGCCGCGTATAATTCTCCCAGAAACCCGTATAACCGTCCGATTCGATCACGAAGGAGAAATCGCCATCGAGATGATAGTTCCGCGCCGTCTCCTCCACTGTGAACACCTGCGTAAAGCCGTAGATCCCCTCGGCCGCCATATCCTTGAGAAGCCCGTAGACCCGGTCGTAAAGCGCTTTATCCTTCGGATCCCGCAGATAAATGAGCCCGGACATACCCCCAGCCTGGCACCAGGCGTCCCAGCTTTCCAGGGAACCGTCCGCCGCCACCCGGATCAGGCCATGATCCGCCAGCAGCACATTGGGATTTAAGACCCGCTTGCTCTCCATCTGCCCGTGGTCGCTGACCATGACCAGATTCGTATTCGCAAGCTCGCCGATCTCCTCGACCGCCTGCATCAGCTCGCCGAGCCACCGGTCCGTCTCCTCCACGGCCGCCCGCACCTGGTCGCTGAATACGCCGGTGGCGTGGCGGGCGCCGTCGATATTGGCCGGATGGACGAACAGCACGTCGGGCCTGGTACGGCGGATCACATCGGCAGCGCAGAGCACCGCGAAATGATCCCGGAACGGATGGCTCTTGATCGCCTTCAGATCCATATTCTTCTCAATGATCCGGATCATCTCGTCACTCGCGCCCAGCTTCCGCCAGCTTTCCTGATAGCACGCGTCCTCCTCCGGCGTCTGGGGCCAGTACTCGCTGATCAGGTCATCGATATACGGATGGGCCCCGGTCACCGGCCAGAACACCGCGGCGGTCCGATAGCCCGCCTGTTTCGCGGCGCGGAAGATGTCTTCCTTCCATTTCACATTATCATGCTCCCAAAGCCAGAGACTCGGATACCGGCCCGGCGTCAGATGGAAATTGCCCACCACCCGGTGTTTGTCCGGGTACACGCCGCTCATCATCGTCGCGTGGCAGGGATAGGTGTTGGTCGGATAGACCGACTCGATCCGCTCCGCCGCGCAGCCGCCGGCCAGATATTTCTGAAAATTGGGAAGCGTCCGCAGATACGCCACATCTTCCCACACCATGGCGTCCGCGGAAAATACGATCAGCTTTTTCATACTCGCCCTCCTTTGTCTGTCTTCATTATGAAAAAGTCCCCCGCTTTACGGCGAAGGACTATACTTTCGACCCGGACACTTATATACCGCATATCGGTCAACCAGGCACTTACAACCCGACCATTTATATACCACATATCGGTCAGTGGTAAACTTTCTTTACAACTACATTCTAGCAGGTACCAAAAGGAAAGTCAATAGAGTTTTCGTCTTCCTATCACTTGTATATTCAGTAGACAACCTTCTCGCTACCCGCCTCCGCGAACGGCCCCGGCAGCACCGAAAGTCCCCGGTGGCCGCCCAGATAATCGGAGTCGAACACGATATCCGTGCCGTCCGGATTCTCGTACCGCTCCTCCGGCTCGAAAGCCTTGCCCAGCGTATCGGATGAGATCATCCCCGCCCGGAAATCCTTCACGAGATCGTAGATATTCGTTTTCAGCACCATATGGCCGTCCTTCTCAGCCAGTTCGACCTGCACCGGGCTCGCCGCATCCGTCAGGCTGCGGCCTTCCTTCTTCCATCCGGCGGCCCCGGCCAGGTACACATTGCCGTCGGCCCAGACCGGCAGATGGCTGAAATGATACTGCGCAAGCTTGCCCATATCCGGCGTCTCGCTGTCCATATCGAAATTCACGATCCACTCGTCGTAGGTCGGATACTCGTCCATCACAAAGGTTCCCACGCGGCGGTTCTCCCGCTGGGCCTTTCCGTCGTTGGAGTCCGCCGCCACGCCGTCCGCCAGATCCTCCATCGGCCATTTCTGGACGAAAATGTTGTTATAGAAACGGTCGTCGCCGTGAAGGATCGTCATGAAACCCATGACCTCCGTCCGGTGCGGAATGTGATACGGCGTATAGCGGGGTCCTGTTCCCTCGCCGACGCAGGTGAGCGCTCCGCAGATCAGGTTGTGGACCATGGCGACGCCCTGGGTCGCCATCCGCAGGGTCACGTCCGACAGAAGGATGTTGTTGTCAATCAGCGTGGGGCCGTGGCCGACCTCCACAAAGATGTCCTGGCTTCCCATGCCGCCCTTCAGCTGGGTGGCAAATGCGGGCCGCTGGTTGTCGTGAAGCAGATTCTGGGTAATTCTTGTTCCCTGGGCCTCCCAGTCAGTCCAGATGCCCATCGTGCAGTGATGGATGTGGTTCCGCCGCATGATCACGTCGATGGCCGCGTGAAGCTTGATGCCGGCGATCTCCGCACCGCCCAGCTCCTGCATGTTGTTGATATGATGGATATGGTTGTCCTCGATGATGGAGAATACGCTTCCCATACGGCCGATGATGCCGCCCTGCTCGCAGTGGTGGATGTTATTGCGGCGGATGATGTGGCTGCCCACTTTCTCCTTCAGCCATCCGTGGTACTGGCCGCGGCAGACCGCGTCGCGCTCCATCTGGGTCGGACTCTTCAGATGCTTGTATGTAAAATAATGGTCGTTGTCCGGATC
>CANQBX010000065.1 GCA_947589095.1 uncultured Lachnospiraceae bacterium | reverse complement strand
TATGGTGAGAAAATGCTTCTGTTCGCGACATTTTTCGTACCCTACGCGCTGATCCAATATTATCCGCTGCTGTTCATTCTCGGGCGCCGCACGGCTCCGTTTTATATCCTGCTGCCGCTGGCCGCCTTCTGGTTCCTGATCCCGGCGCTGGCGCTGTGGAAATTTGGGGTGCGGCACTATACGTCCAGCGGGTCATGAGAGGCAGGGAGCGGCAGGCAGGACGCGATTTTTCCCGCCCTGCTGGCAGAGCGTACTGGCCGCAATTTTTCCTTCCCGGCAGACAGAACGCACCGATCACTATTTCTTCTTGCCCATCGCCTTCTTCACGAGCTTCTTCATCGCTCCGCTGCTTAAGAACGGCGCAAGCGCCATGATATTCGACATATCAGCGTCCGCAGCCTTAAGCGCCAGTCGGTCCAGCGTCTCATCCTCCAGAAATGGCGCAAGCTCCGCCAGCTGCGAGATATCCACCTCAGCCACCTTATCCGCCAGCCGGTTCAGCGTCTCATCCTCCAGAAACGGCGCAAGCTCCGCCAGCTGCGAGATATCTGTCTCCGCTGCCTTATCCGCCAGCCGGTCCAGCGTCTCGTCCTCCAGAAATGGCGCAAGCTTTGACAACTGCGAAATATCTACCTCAGCTACCTTATCCGCCAGTCGATTCAGCGTCTCGTCCTCCAAAAACGGCGCAAGAGTTGTCATCAGTGACAGATCCACATCCATTATCCGATCTGCCAGCCGGTTAAGCGTCTCGTCACTCAGAAACGGTGCAAGCTCCGGCAGCCTGGACATCTCCGTATCCATCAGCCGGTCTGCCAGCCGATCAAGTGTCTCGTCGCTCAGAAACGGTGCAAGCGCCACCATCTGTGGCACATCGACACCCGCCAGCCGGTCCGCCAGATGATCCAGCGTATCATCGTCCAGGAACGGTGCAAGCGCCGCGATCCGCTCTACAGTTACTTCGGAATCTTCCATCTCCTCCGCTAATTCATCCAGATCCTCATCATCCATAAATGGAGCCAGCTGCAGCAGAAGATCCCAATCGATTCCGCCGTCCGGCTTCTCAGCCTCGCCCGCGAACCGGAGAATTTCATCCGGCTGCAGCAACGGAACCACTGCGGCCAGTTCCTCCGCGGTTATGCGATCCGACGATGACGGTGATTCCGGAGAGGTCGGCGGTGCCGGCGATACAGGGGAACTCGGCGACTCCGGTGGTATAGGAGGAACCGGCGGTACTGCAGGTACTGACGGCATCCTTGAGAGCTTAGGAAACCTGGCAAATCTTCCAAACCGCGGGCTTTTCGCCGTCTCTTTTCCCTGCATCGTTCCCTGGCTGTGCGCCGTCTCCTGCTGATTGTCCGCGGGAGCGACTCCGCCTTCTGTCTCTCCCGGCTTCTCCGCCGTTTCCTCCAGACTGTCCCCCGGATTTCTTTCCGGCTCCTCCGAGCCGTTTTTCATTTTCTCTTCCGTTTCCCCCGCGCTTTCGTTCCCCTTCGGAGGCCTTTCCGCCGCATATACCTCCGCCCGTTCTTCCAGAGCGGCTATGCCCGCCCCCTTTTCTAAGGAGACCGCGTCCTTCTTCTCTTCCGCTGCGCCTGCCTCCGCTTTTTTCTCAGAACCGGCCGTTCCCGCCTCCAGCCGCCGTTCCACCTTCCGGATCACGCCGGCCATCTCGCCGCCCAGCAGTTCATCCACGCTCATATCAAGCACCGCGCACAGTTCGCCAAGCTTCGAGATGTCGGGCATCGAATTACCTCTCTCCCAGTTGGAAACCGCCTGATAGCTGACTCCCATTTCATCCGCCAGCTGCATCTGCGTCATATTTTTGGCGATCCGCCTTCCGCGGATCCGTCTCGCGACTTCTCTTGTATCGAATGTCATTTCCGTTCCTCGCTTTCTCAAGTTTTGTTCTTGCTGCTGCATGTTATCACTCCGGTTTCTCCGCAGGCAATGCGCCGGCTGCCGCCTGCATATCCCTACACTACCACGCAATTCTCCCAAAGCCAAGCAAGCAGCGCTTGAGATACAGACAACTCTATTATCACTTGAGTCCGCTTCCGACCGGCCGAGGCATCTCAGCATACAATCTCCACCAAATCGCCGCGCCTCAGCACACGATCTCCGCACGGCTGCCGCCGCTCTTCTCCTTCGTCACGACGATCTGCTTATCGATCTTCTCCCGCAGCTCCGCCACATGGGAAATGATACCCACCAGACGGTTCCCCTCCGTGAGTCCCGCCAGCGCATTCATGGCCTGTCCCAGAGATTCCTCGTCAAGCGAGCCGAAGCCCTCATCCACGAACATCGTGTCAAGCCGCACGCCGCCGGCTGACGACTGGATCTCATCGGAAAGCCCCAGCGCCAGGGACAGAGACGCCTTAAAGGATTCGCCGCCGGACAATGTCTTCACGCTGCGCTCCGTGCCGTTGTAATGATCGATCACGTCCAGTTCCAGGCCGCTCTGGCTCTTATTGTTCTCCGCCTCACGGCGGCGCTTCAGCTCGTACTGCCCGCCGGACATCACCAGGAAGCGCCGGTTGGCCCTCGCGATGATCCGGTCGAAATAGGTCATCTGGATGTAAGTTTCCAGCATGATCTTCTCCCTGCCGGTGATATTGCCGTTAGCCGTGTTGGACAGGGCGCGGATCCAGGCATAACGCTTCTCAAGCGTCTCCAGATCTCCTGCCTTCTCCCGGATGTTCTTAAGAGCGTCGCGATTGGCTTCCAGGCGCACAGCGATCCTGCGGGAATCCTCGATCCGGCTGCTCCGCTGACCGGCAAGCGTCTGCTTTCTCTCCGTCTCCGCTGCCCGGTCGAGACCGCTGTCTCCTTCCAGCTGCTTCTGAAGCTGCTCCGTACCGGCCTGATATCCGGCGATCTTCTGAGCCGAATCACGATACTTCTGCTCCGCGTCCGCCAGCGCCTTCTTCATCCGCACAAGCTGATCGCCCAGTTCCTTCGCCTTCGCTTCGGCAGTTCTTCTGCTGTCGTACCGCAGGTTCTTTCTGCGCTCCGCGATCTGTTCCTCGCGGGAACGCCGGGTAGCCGTGCCGGACGCCAGTTCGGTCTCAAGACCGGCCGCCTGCTGCTTAAGCGCCGCCAGCGCGGTCTCCTTCTGCGGTACCGCCTGTTCCAATGCTTCCTTCCGCCGGACATTCCTCAGCTCAGCGGCAATCTCTTTCTCCAGGTCGCGAAGCTCCGCGGCGGCGGCCAGCAGCTCGCTTCCGATCTGCTTCTCCGCAGCGGATCGCCGCCCGGCGGCATCCTGCACCGCCGCTGCGCTTTCCGCACTGCCGCCGTATGTTCCAACAGCTTCTCCGAACACGCCGCCCGCGTCCTTCTTCTCTGCGGCCATGCCCCGCAATTCGGCGTCTTGATCTGCCGCAGCCGCAGACTCAGTTCCCGGCAGCAGTTCCCCCAGCAGCTCCCTGATCTGCCTGTCCAGACTTTCTTCCCTGGCCTCGATCGCCGAGCGCATCCCGGCGCACCGCTCGCTCGCGGTTCGTGCCGCTTCCCGCGCGCTCTCCGCGATCTCCCGGGCCTTCTTAAGCTGCGCCTCGGACGGCGCCTTCTCCGACTTGCCCGCCGGATGCGGATGACTTACGGACCCACAGACCGGGCAGGGCCGCCCTTCGATCAGATTCTCCGCCAGGATCCCCGCCTGCTCATCCAGAAACGCCCGGTTCTTCGTCTCATAATCGTCCACGGCAGCTTTCTCTGAAGCCACCGCTCTCCGGTACTCCTGCTGCCGCTGCGCAAGCGCCTGCCGCCGCAAATCCAGATCCTTAAAGCCTTCCTGCAGATCTCTAAGCCCCTTCTGCCGCTCGGCCACACGCGCCTTCCGTGCTTCCAGCCTTTCCCGCTTCTCTCCCGCTCCGGCTAACGCCGCCAGCTCCTGCTTCATTTCTTCAAGCTGCCGCTCGGCCTGCCGGGCCGCCTGCCGCTTCTGCTCAAGCGCTCCTTCCTTCTCACGGATACCGGCCGTCAGCCGCTCGGCTTCCTTCTCCAGATTCGCCAGCTCCTCATACCGCGGCAGTTCCGCCTCGATCTCCGCTTTCCGAGCGGCCAGCATGTCCCCTTCCGCGCTTCGCGCCTTCTCAGCTTCCCAGGCGTCCTTAAAACCGTCGCAACGCGCCGTTTCCTCCTCCAGCGCCCCGCGCGTCCGCTCCAGATCCCGCCGCGCCTTCTCCTGCATTTCCAGCTTTCCCAGATTGGCGTTCACCTGCTCCAGCTGCTGATCCAGTCCCTCGATCTCCCGGGAAATAAGACGGCCCCGCTCTTCATCCTTCTCAATCAGCCGCCCGATCAGCTCTGTCACTTCAGCCGCCGGCAGCTCGTCGTTCTTCGCCTTCCGTACATCAATGGACAGCACGTCGTCTTCCCCGCACATCACGCCTCCGACATACTGCTTCAGGCTCCGCCTGGCGTCTGCGCAGGCGTCGTTCATCGCGCCGGACTCCCGCTTCAGCCGCTCCTGCAGATCCGCGAACAGCCGCGTCTTAAAAATCTGCCGGAAGATCTTCTTCCTCTCCTCCGTCGGCGCCAGCAGAAGCTTTAAGAAATCCCCCTGAGCGATCATGGCGATCTGCAGAAACTGGTTCCGGTCGATCCCCATGATCTCCCGGACAGCCGCGTCCACTTCTCTCTGCTTCGTGATAATGCGCCCGTCCGGATACGTAAGCTCCGCGTCCGCCCTCTGCAGCGTGACCCCCTCGCCTCTGGCCTTCGGCCGCTCGTATTCCGGGTTCCGTCTCACTTTATACGTCTTTTCGGCGTAGGAAAATACCAGCTCCACCTCCGTCGGCGTCTCCGGCGCCGCGTATTTGGAACGGAACATCCCCGGCTCCCGCATGTCTCCGCTGGCCTCCCCATAGAGGGCAAATGTGATCGCGTCGAAGATCGTCGTCTTGCCCGCTCCTGTATCTCCCGTGATCAGATAAAGCCCGCTCTCCCCCAGCCGGTCCAGGGGCAGCACCATTTTCCCGGCATACGGCCCGAAGGCGGACATCGTCAATGTGATCGGTCTCATAGTTCCTCCTCCCACGTCTTCTCGATCAGCCGCTCCATGAACGCGGTCTGCTCTTCACTCATAGGCTGGTTGTTCTGCAGCTCATAGAATTCCGCGAATAATTCCAGCGGTGTCCGGCTCTCCACATCCTCTGCGCCTGTAACCTGTACGCCGGCACGCGTTCTTTTATTGTCATAATCCAGTTTCATAAGGTTATGGTAAATGATCCGCAGCTTGCCGATGGCGTCCGGCACGTCCTCCTCGTCCGTGAGTGTGATATGGACGTAATCCTCCTGCCAGTTCGTATTTTCATAGAACGACCGAAGCGTCAGCTCCTCATAGGTACCTTTAAGCTCCACCAGATCCCGCTTCGGCACAAGCTCCGCGGTTCGGATCTTAAGGCTGCCCTTCTCCTCCAGTTCCACAATCGTCACCGACTTATGATCTCCGGCCTCGGAGAATGAATATTTAAGCGGCGTCCCGCAGTAGCGGATCCGCTCGGAGCCGCAGTTCTGCGGCGAATGAATATGCCCCAGGGCCACATAGTCGAACTCCTTAAATACCTCCGCGTCCACATTGTCGGAACCGCCCACCGAGATCTCCTCCGACTCGGAACGGGCGGTGCCGGTAACGAACTGGTGGGTAATGAGTACATTGCGGCGCACCGGATCCGGATGCATATCCGCAACGGCGCAGGCGACCGCGTCCGTATACGAAACGATCTCCTGATCCTCATGGAACCGCCGCACATGGGCCGGCTTTATAAACGGCAGCATATAGATATCCACCGGCCCGTATGCATCGTTCAGAGAAATGGGCTTTATACGCCCGTCATAGACCGGCGACATATGGATCCCACCCGCGTCCATGATCCGCGACCCGAAAGCGATCCGCTCCGGTGAATCGTGGTTTCCGCTGATCACAAACACCTCAAGCTTCCGCCTGGCCAGACTCCCCAGAAATTCGTCGAAAAGCTGTACCGCCTCCGCGGACGGAACGGATTTGTCATAGACGTCGCCCGCGACGATCACGCCGTCCGGCTGTTCCGCATCGACGACGGCGAGAATCTTCTTCAGTATGTACTCCTGATCCTCCAGCATCGGGTATTCATTGACACGCTTTCCCAGATGCAGGTCGGACAGATGGATCAGTTTCATGGTGCTTCCCCCTGTACTTTGTTTATAGATCCATTATAAACTGCGGCCGGGTATATTGCAACCGGATACGACAGGAGGAGCGTCGCCGGCGCCTCCCTGCACGAAAATACAAAAAGGGGGGCACCGGCGTCTTTCTGCGTGCGGACGTGATGGGGACAGGACGATACCGGCGCAAAAAAGCAGAGCCGCCCGGCGTATAACCGAACCGTCTCTGCTTCTGTATTTCCATGCAAACAGGCCGCCAGCAACACTCTGTCCGCAGTTCCATGCGACAGGCCGCGCGACACTCTATCCGTATTTCCATGCGACAGGCCGCCAGCAACACTCTGTCCGCAGTTCCATGCGACAGGCCGCCAGCAACACTCTATCCGTATTTCCATGCGACAGGCCGCGCGACACTCTATCCGCAGTTCCATGCGACAGGCCGCCAGGATAACGCTCTGTCCGTATTTCATCCAGCGTCGTTCTACAGCACCTTCGCCAGGAAGTCCTTCAGTCTCGGACTCCGCGGGCTTCCGAAGATCTGCTCCGGCGTGCCTTCCTCCACAAGCTGCCCGTCCGCCATGAACAGCACACGGTTGCCCACCTCGCGGGCAAAGCCCATCTCGTGGGTCACGCAGACCATGGTCATGCCTTCCCTCGCCAGCTCCTTCATGACGTCTAAAACCTCGCCGACCATCTCCGGATCCAGGGCTGATGTGGGCTCGTCGAAAAGCATCACTTCCGGCTCCATGGCCAGCGCCCGGACGATCGCCACACGCTGCTTCTGTCCGCCGGACAGCTGGATCGGATACGCGTCGGCCCGGTCCTTTAATCCTACGCGGTCCAGAAGGGCAAGCGCCTTCTTCTCGGCCTCTTCTTTCGGTATCTTCTTCACCTTAATGGGCGCCAGCGTCATATTCTCCAGGATCGTCATATGGGGGAACAGGTTAAAATGCTGGAACACCATACCCATCTTCTGGCGCAGCGCGTCCACATCCAGCTTTACAGTCTTCCCTCCGGCGTCCTTATACCGCTTCTTCGTGATATCCACGCCGTCGAACAGGATAGAGCCTCCGGTGGGCTCCTCCAGCAGGTTCAGGCTCCGCAGGAACGTGGATTTGCCGGATCCGGAAGGACCGATGACCACCATCACATCGCCCTTATTGATATCCACGGTCACGCCGTCCAGAGCCTTGATGGCGCCTCCCTTATAATGCTTTTTCAGATTTTTGACGCAGATCAGACTACCGCTTGTCGCCATGGCTCATCCTCCTCTCGAAATACGCGATCAGCTTGGACGTGGGGAAGCACAGGCAGAAATAGATCGCCGTCGCCACCAGAAGCGGCTCCGTGATCACGAAGGCCGCGCCTCTGACCGCATTGACCGCCGACATGATGTCCTGTACGCCGATGGTATAGGTGATCGCCGATTCCTTGATGATCACGACGAACTCATTGGCGATAGCCGGCAGGATGTTCTTAAGCGCCTGCGGCAGAACGATGTAGCGCAGATTCTGCACCTTGGACATGCCCAGGGACCTGGCTGCCTCCGTCTGCCCGCCGTCGATGGACTGGATGCCGGAGCGGATGATCTCGCACAGATACGCGCCGGAGTTCATGCCCAGGGCCACCACGCCCGGGAAGAACCTGGGGAACTTGATAAACCCGAACATCGTGAAATTCGGGAGGTCGAAGATCCCGAATACTCCGTAATAGATAATAAACAGCTGAACGATCACGGGCGTGGACCGCAGCACCTCCACGTAAGCTGTCGCGATGAAGCTGACCGGATTAAACCGGCTGATTGCGGCAAGCGCGCCGCTCTCCCGCTGGTACCCGTCCGGGCCGATCCCCAAGAAACGGAACGGCCGGATATCGGAAAGCCGCATAAGCGCCATCACAAGCGCGATGCAGAAGCCGATCATCACCGTGAATATGGACAAAAGGACGGTGACCAGAAGGCCCTGCGCGAACAGGGACGAATATTTCGCCACTGTCGCGAAATTTTCCATTTTAACGAAACTGTCCACGGATGTACTCCCTTCTGTAATAAAATGCAATGCGGAAAGCAGGCCGCCGACACCCATTCTGCCCGAAATACGGGCAGAGCGTCACCGGTGCCCTTTTTACGTGAAAAAGCGCGGGCCTCCCCGGATACTCCATCCGCGGAGGCCCCTGCCGGAAATTACTCCTGAACCTTGCCTTCCTCGTCAAGCAGGCCCTCGTACTTCTCGCCGGAAGCCAGCTCATTGGCCTCTGCCACGAAGTTCTCTAACGATCCGTCCTCCAGGGCCGCCGCGATCGCCGCGTTCACCGCGTTCAGCAGACCCTCGTTGCCCTTGCTGACGCCGATGGCCGATCCTTCCACCTCATAGGGCACATCCAGAACGATCGCCAGCTCCGGATAGTTTCTCTGATAGCTGATCGCCACGTCTGTCTCGATGTAGGCCGCGTCCAGCTTGCCCGCCAGCAGCTCGGAAATGATGTCCGTCACCTTCGGCAGGGATACGATGTCCGTGTCCGCGGAATACTGGTTCGCCAGATCCAGCTGAATGGAACCGGTCTGGGCTCCGACGGAGATACCCGCCTTATTGGCGTCATCCAGCGTCTTATAATCGTCCGCGTGATCCTGCACCGTCACGAAGGACTGGCCGCCGCGGTAATAGATGTCCGAGAAGTCCATCGCGTTCTCGCGGGACGGGTCCGGAGAAAGCCCGGCCATGCCCAGATCCACCGACTTGGTCTGCAGCTCCATCAGAACGCCGTCGAAATCGACGGTAACGACCTCCAGCTCCAGTCCCATATAATCCGCGATATACTTGGCCAGCGCCATATCGAAGCCCGCCAGGGTCGGATTGCCGTTCTCGTCCAGCGCATAGAATTCATAGGGCGCGAAGTCCGGGCTGGTCGCCACGGTCAGAACGCCATCCTTGACCGTCTCAACTGCCGCGGTTTCCCCCGCCGCGCCAGTATCGGCAGCGGCCGCAGTCGTCTGCGTATCCGCGGATCCGGAGCCGCCGCACGCGGCCAGTGACAGCGCCATACACGCCGTAAGTGCGATTGCCATGAGTTTCTTTTTCATAATTATTCTCCTCCTGTTTCTGTGTCTGCCGATGGTCTCCCACCTGCGCACGCCCGACATCCGAAACGTGCCCGTGCGCAGAAAGGGACGCCGGCGGCGCATTTTCTGCATGATGTCCATAGTTTCTGTACAAACTATGGTATCCATTATACAGATTTATTTGAATTAATCAAGCAAAATTATGCATAAAAATTCATTATTTAATGCTTGGCTGTCTATCGTTTTCGCGCTATACTGTAGTTTATAAGAAGAAAAATCTTCGGAAAGCGCGCCCCGGCGCCCTTTCCGCATCAAGACCAAAAGGAAGCAACACTCCATGAACCATATCCTGTCCTGGCTGCGGATGACCGACTGGCACATGAACACGCCCGCGCCGTACTCGTTTTTCCATATATCCATATCCGTTACCGGGGCCGCGATCGCCGCCCTGCTGGCCCTGCGGCTGACCCGCTCCGCCGCGGCCGCGCATCACTCCGCGGCAGACGCCCCGGCGGCTGCCGATTCCGGAAAGATCTGCCGGATCCTGTTCGTCTGCGGCCTTCTGCTGGCGGCTGGTGAACTCTATAAGCAGCTTTTCCTATACTACGTGATCTTCGGAACCTACAACTGGTGGTATTTCCCGTTCCAGCTTTGCAGCATACCGATGTATCTCTGCCTGCTGCTGCCCTTTTTTACCGGAAATAAGCGCGTCTTCCGCACCGTCTGCACCTTCCTGCAGGATTTCGGCCTGCTGGGCGGCATCATGGCGCTGGCGGAACCTTCGGGTCTTATGCATCCCTACTGGACGCTGACCATGCACGGTTTTATCTGGCACATACTGCTGGTCTTCATCGGCCTGGTGCTGGCGTTCTCACGGATCCCGGACCGGACCGCGGCCGGCTTTCTGCGGACGCTGCCGATGCTGGCCGTCTTCTGCGTCATCGCCACCGTGATCAACGTCACCACCGGCGGCGCTGCGGATATGTTCTACATTTCCCCGTACTATCCGGTCACGCAGGTGGTGTTCTACCAGATATCCCTGCGGCTCGGAACCGGAGCCGGCATCTGCGTCTATGTGCTCTGCCTCTGCGCCGGCGGATTTCTCTGCCATCTGCTGGCAGGGTTTCTGAACAAGCAAAGAGGCTGACACCGCGCCGGTATCCTGTCTCGGCAGACGGCCCCCGATAATACAGAAATGGCGTCCACTGCCCGCTCATATTCCCACGAATACAGAAGCATCACTTGCTGCCCGCTCATATTCCCACGCAAAAAGAACGCCAGTGCCACACTGCCCGTATTTCCATGCGAACAGAAAACCACCGGCGCTCTTTTCATGCTCCATATGCAGATATCACCATTCGATCTCCTCGCCCGGCTGAACGCTCACACACTGGTTTCCGTCGCCTAGCCACAATGGATATGCGGTCGGATTGTAAATGCGTGTCCCGTCAGCGCTGAACACCAGGTGTTTCCAGGCTTCCGTATAATCGCAGATCTCCAGATTCGTGGCGTACCAGATATCATCCCGTCCGCCCATATAATCCGCAAACTCTTCGATCACGTTCCAATTCCGGTCCATATCGAACTCATAACTGTGTCCCCAGAGATAAAACATCCACGGTTCCCGGGCCGGTACCTTTTCCCTAAACTGCTCCGCCAGTTCCATGAGGCGGGGATCCCTGTGACGGCAGGTGGCCGCAAGATGATACCAATCCGACGGAAGCGCAAAGCCATAGGTGGAAAGAACGGTTCTCGCATAGGCGATCCCGCAGGCCTGCAGGCACTTGACGACCGAATCGCTGTAAGTACCGAAAGGATACGCCATCCCGCGGACAATAACCCCAAATTCTCTCTCCAGATTATCCCGGTCGACCATCACCTCCCAGGTACACCTGGCCGGCGTCAGCTGCTCCAGGTGCGGATGCGTCAGCCCATGCACCGCCACCTCTATTCCGCTGTCCTTATAAACCGCTTTAGCCCGGCTGATATCCATCCTCCAGTTCGAATCCGCAAACCCCTCCGCCGCGATCAGGCCGCTGTTCAGGTTAAACGTTCCTTTAAGCCCATACTTTTTCATTATTCCGATCAGCCGGATATCCTGCTCCACGCCATCGTCATAACTCAGCGTCAGCGTCTTGCGCTTCCCTCCCGGGAAACGCATCCACAGATTTGATTTCGTCTTCATTGTTTCTTCTCCTTGTAATTATTTTGGTATTCTCAGATCGGGCGGCAGACGAACGGTTCTTCCGCTTTCCGGATCCAGTTTTTCTCCTCCAGACCGCATTTGATCCCGCGCAGAACGATCTCACCATCTGACCATGTCTTGATCAGCGAATCTCCGCAATGGTTCCGCAGCGTTATCTGCTCCAGCTCGATCCTCTCATAATTGCAGGCGTGCATCAGAGGAACCGCTTCCGAGCCTTTTCGGAACGAAATATCGATGTCCTTCATTGTAAGCCTTAATGGGACGTCGGCGGAACCGTACGCGGTCAGCGGCATGGAAATATCTGTCGCCTGGATATTCTCAAACCGAATGGATTCCAGGGGCCGGTTCTGCTGCCACCGCTCATTTCCGGAATAGTTGTAATGCAGGAACCGGTCCGCATAGTCGATCCGGCAGTCCCGCACGATGATATTGCCGGGCTGCTCATCGATCTTCACCGAATAGTCCGCAAAATAGGTAAATGCGCTGAGCATATTGTTGCGGTGCCCTTCCAGGGACGGTTTTATTCCCGTCTTTCTCTCTTCCTTTGAAAGACTCCCGCGGAATAAATACCTGCACGGTCCGTAGATATGGCAGTTCTCGATCAGCGCGTTCGTCCCGCCGAAACGGAACGCGCTGCAGGCGGAATTCAGGACGCAGTTCCTCACGATCGTATTTACGTTGCCAAATCCCGCGACGCAGTCGTCGCCGGTGTAAAACTCACAGTCCAGGATCCGGACATTATCGCATCTTGTAAAATGAATCCCGTCGTGCCCCGCAAGAACCGTGACCTTCTCGGCCGTGATATTCGTGCATTCAAAGAGGGAATGGCCGTAATTGCCGCTGTCCTTTACGGTGTAGCCCTGAAAGGTTACGTTGTCGCAATAAAACAGGTTAATCGCGTGCGGTCCGCGGTAATCCCCTTCGCCCAGCGGATCATAGCAATCGCTTCCGTCCAGAACGCTCCCTTTCTCGCCGATGATCCGGATATTCCTGGCATTTACCGCCTTAAGCATGGCCTGGTTCCAGCGGCTGCCCGGAATCGTGAAGAATTCATGGCCTTCCTCAGGCAGGATTACCGGATTCCCAAGTGACACATTCCGGTTCCACAGTTTGTCCGTGATCCATTCTTTCGGCAGGGGAGTGATCTCATCCGCAAGATATCCCTGATAGTCATCCGGGTTGCGGCTGCCTTTAAGCACTGCCCCTTCCAAAAGGTGCAGCGTTATATTCGACCTCAGTATAACGTCGCCGATCACCCAGGTTCCTTCCGGAATCCGGACCTCGCCTCCTCCGGCCAGGAAACAGTGATCGACCGCCGCCTGGACAGCCCCCGTCTGCAGGGTGCCGCCATTCGGAACCGCTCCGAATTCCGTGATTGAGACAATCATTTCCGACATAAAACAATTTCCTCCTTTGATAAAATTTATTTTACAGCGCCAAAGCGCCGCATGAGCAGATCATGGCTGTGATCCCGCAAACGGATCCGCGTCACAGAAACACATCAATCCGGTGTTTCCCATCCGGCTGAAAAGGAATATACTCCCCTTCCATCTCCCGGCCGTCAGCCAGAATCCCTCCCCTGCCCGACGCCCGTTTCAGATACACGTCATATACGGCCCTGCCCCGCCGGATATGGCATTCCGCCGCGTTCCATCCGTCCGGCAGCGACGGACGGATGCGAAAGCCTCCGTAAGCTTTCCGGATTCCCAGGATCCCCTCGACAACTGTATTCATCACCCAGCACTGGGTTCCCGTCAGCCATGGACGGCCGGCTCGTCCGTAACAGTAGGGATTCGTATTATAACAGCTTGTCAGAGCGTAAGGCAGCGCGCCGCTTGCCGAAGCCGGATTGGCCGCGCTGTCCGGGATCACTTTCAGAAGCGACCCGGCGGCCCGCTCTCCCAGCCCCAGCAGGCAGTCGGCGTAAGCCTTGAAGCCGGTCGCGTGGCAGTAAACCGCCCCGTTCTCCCCGGTTCCGGCCGTCTGCGCGCTGATCCGGCCGTATTTCTCCTGATATTCGTCGTAAGGCGGCGCATTGACGATGCATCCCAGCTCTGTATCGATCCACCGGTCGATGGCCGCCAATATGCGGGGAATGCGCTCCTCCGTAACGATCCCGCCGATCACGGACCAGCTCTGGGGGTTCGCGTAAATGACGGAACCATCGCTGTCCGAAGCGCCGACCCGTTCGCCCGCGGAAAAGCCCCGGATATAGCTGCCCTGCGCCTCATCCCAGGCGACGTCGTTGATAAGCCGTTTCAGCTCGGTATGCATCTGCCTGTAGCGGCTGCATTCTTCCGGATGGCCCAGATATTCTTCCAGCTCCGCCATCTCCAGCAGCATATAGCCCAGCCCCATCGCCATAAAGACGCTCTCCGCCTGTTCATCCGGCAGATTGAGCGCGTCATTCCAGTCGGCATAACGGATCAGCGGAAGGCCGTGGGGCCCCCGGTCCTTATGTATCCTCTGAACACATTTTCCAAGCCGTTCATATACCGTTCCCGAGCCTCCGTCAAAGTAGGGGATCTCCTGCCGCAAAAACTCCAGATCGCCGCTGAATTTCAGATATCCGCACACGGTCATGACGATCCAGACGGGTCCGTCTGAATAGTACGTCGTATCCATCGGCTGCCAGGAGCGGACCGTATGTCCGTCCTGATACTGGTACCGCAGGATACGCAGCAGCTCCCGCCGGACCAGTTCCGGCTCCGACATGGTAAGCCCGTGAGCAAACTGCAGATTGTCACGGGTCGCGCTCTTTTTCTGAATGCAGTATTCCAGACCCTTTTTCAGCCATGTATTCACAAAATAATCGAACTTCTTCTCCGGAGTCCGGATCGTCAGACCGCTGTGGCGCTCCTTTACCGCAAGAACGGTTTTTTCAAACAGGGCTTCCGCCTTTTCGCGGCTCTCTATAGAGCGATAAACCGCCGCGGCAGCCTCCGCGTCCGGTACAAGCGCCAGTGCATAATCGAAGACGACGCTTTCGCCCGGCGCCAGCGTCTTCCTGATCATCAGCGCGCCAAACGGAACTCCGGCGTTGGCGCACCGGCTGCTGAAACGGCCGCCGGCTAAAAGAAGCGTGGGACAGCTCATGCTCCTGTTTGCCCCCAGAAATGCGTTCTCGTCTCCTTCATAGGAATCCACCGCTTCATTGGTGCAGAGTACTGCGCAGTAACAGTTATTCTTCTTCTGCCACGGATTACGTGAATGATGGAAATAACCGTTGACCTCCTCCAGAAAATCGCCATAGGAAATTCCCTGCTGACCGGTAAAGAACCTGGGAGCCGCAAACCCGTTCAGCTGCAGCCGGACCGCCGGAACTACGCCGATCTGCCGCACGGTATCGCTTCGGTTCGTCAGCGTTACCGTAAATATCTCGCCGGCGTATTCGGCAGGCACGAACACGCGCTGCTCCGCGTATATGCCCTTCCGGACCGAGGATATCCGCGTATACGCGTCGAAATGCCGGCAGCAGAATTCCTCCACTTCGCTCACATAAGGGAACCCTCCGATACACCAGACGTCCCCTTTCTCATCATCCCGCAGGTACAGGGCACACTGATCGCCCCGGATCAATACGGCTGTCTCTCCGTCGTCAAACTTCTTCGTTCCCGTCGTCATCCCGTTCTGTCCAGCCTCGCACACAAAACCGTCGAGATTATACAGTACATTGTTCATCGGGGTCAATCCGGCCAGGGTATCGATCCTGAACCCGCCGCCCTCCTCGATAAATGTGCCAACCGTGCCGCTCATCTTCGTTCCTCCTTCATACCGGTCGTTCTTCGCCTGGGCTTTTTTTTATTATAAATTCCGCGGCGTCTCACCGAAACTGACAAATAGGGAAAGCAGGCGGACAGATATTCCGTTTTTCTGCCTGTCTTCCATTTTTGTCCGCTATTCCATCTTTTGTCCGTTGGATTTTAAAAACAGGTTTGGTAAAATAATTCTATACAGACACGCCGGAAATACCGTATAACACGGGAGGAAGACGGAGGAGACGGGAATACCAGGGGGGGAATACAATGAAAAAAACATTCGCTTTACCGCAGCATCGCATTCTGATCCGATGGATCGTAACCGGAAGTATCATACTGCTGATTCCGGTCATATGTTCCCTGCTTGGTTTCCAGATCAACAAACACATACTGGAGCGCAAGATCGGTCAGGTAAATAACATGATCCTGCGGGAGATCCAGCAGAATATCGACGAGCGCCTGAACGATATCGTTAATGTAGCCCAGCACATTTATATGGACCCCGATTTCAGCATCAGCAAGCTGTCCGAGCAGGATAACATTATTTTTCACCGCAGGATCGACACCTGCTTTAATAAGCTGCAGATATACCGGAGCGCCAATTCAGAAATCCACGTTTTTATTTATCTTCCGGCTAAAGATTTCCTCCTGACGGAAACTACAGCCAATCAGTTGCACTGTCTTTACAATACGCTGCGCCAGAACAGGGCGATCCAGCACTCCGTCGATGAATGGCGCGCGCGTATTATGGAGAATCCTTCCCACTCCTTGCTTATTTCCGACGACCTGATCTATAAAGATTACGGGAAAGAACAACTGATCTATATCATACGGGACAGGTCTGTATCTTCGGGACGTGTGATCATGGTATCCATCAACTCGGAGTTTATTGATAATGTTCTTACCGGCGAGACGAATGAAAACTACGCGCTCCTTCTGGCCGACGGAAGCGGAAATATCATCGCGAATTACGGCGCTGACATTCTGCCGCCTGGTTCTTCCGTCTCCCTGGACAGCTTAAAGGAATACGAACCCTTCTCCCTTCATGAGCAGGAGGCGTATATCGCTTCCTATGTTGATTCCGGCGTCTGCGACTGGACCTATATCATCTGCGCCCCGAAAGCGGAATATCTGACCGAGATCCGCAGCAATACCACCATTAACATGCTGATCATCAGCCTGGGACTGATCATCGGCATCGTATCGATGACGATCCTGCAGCGCTACAATTACAGACCGATCCGGCATATGGCGGACAGCATTCCTTCTACCGACAGCCGGGCCAAGATGGACGAATTCGCCTGGCTCGGACAGAGGCTGCGGAACCTGTATCAGGAAAACTCGTCCATGCGTAATTCCCTTGACCACAAAAATCAGCGGGAAAAGGAATGGTATTTCCTGGCGAGACTAAAAGGTTATAAGTCCTACGTACTGGATATGGATCTGTGCGGGCTGATCGGCTGCGAGGAACGGTCCAGCCGGTTCCTTCTGGCCATCATAAACGCCGGGACGGGCGCCGCACAGAACGGTCAGTTCCAGAACGATTTCCCGCTTCTGGTCTTCTCCGTCAAGAACGTACTGGAAGAACTGATCGAAGGCACCTGCCAATACCTGCAGACAATGGACGGTACTCTGATCGTTTATCTGTTCGCTGTTCCCAAATCTGAAAACTGGACTTCCTGGTTTAAGAACTGTACGGAAAAAATGGAAATGCTGCGGCTGTTCTTCCAGGACTGGTTCCAGACGGAACTGACCGTCTCCCTCGGAGAGCGCTTTGAGTCCATCGCCGGTATCTCTTCCAATTACGCAGTTCTTCTGGAGCAGGCGCGGCGCAGAATGCCTCCGGCCTTCGAACCGGCCGGCGAAGAAACGGATCGGCAGAAGGAGCTGGGGAACCGAATCCGCGAATACGTCATACAGAATTACACGGACAGCAATATGAATATCTCCATGATCGCGCAGGAATTCCAGCTGTCCTCCCGTTACATTTCCGGTATTTTCAAGGAACAGCAGGGAATGGGCCTGATCGACTATATTAATAAGGTCCGGATCAGTCAGGCGGAGATCCTGCTGCAGAACACCCCGATGACCGTCGATGAGATCGCGGAAGTCACTGGATATACCAACAGCCGCACCTTCCGCCGCAACTTCCAGAAGATCACCGGAAAAAACGCCGCCAGTTATAAACGAAAGTATTAAGTCTGCAGCGGACAATCCGGAATCCATCGGACAAAACCGGAAATATACGCAGATTTTGTCCCGTTTTTCTGTTTTGTCAGTTTAATTTCCAAAAAATTCAGATTATACTGAACCTACACGTTGCGACCGGTCAGCAACAACGGAACACATTGTCACTTTATTTCAAATAATCATTAAAAAGCGAGGGATAAGCAGATGAATAAAAGAATCGTTTCTATCGCACTGGCAGCAGCCATGACGTCAGCCCTGTTCCTGTCCGGCTGCGGTTCGGACAGCGGCAGCACCACTGCTACGACCGCTCCACCCCCCCAGACGACCGCCGCTGGAAAAACAGAAAGCGCAGCGGCTGAAACCACCGCTCAGACAGAGGATACCCAGACCGCAGCCGGGATCAGCTATCCCGTCGAAGGGTCTCCTACTATTTCATGGGGACTCCTGCGCAAGAGCCAGTGGTCAGACCGATATGACAGCTTTACAGATCTTCCTCTCGGAAAGGCTCTGCAGGAAAGGACGGGCTACACCATCGAAGCGGTACATGTCGACAACAACCAGGCCATGAACCTGATGATCGCCAGCGGTGACCTTCCGGATATCTTCACCTATCAACTGATGAACCAATACAACGGCAAGGAGGCGCAGGCCGTCAAGGACGGAATTATCATGGGCATGACCCCGGAATTCCTGCAGGAGAACGCGCCGGATTACTGGGCATATCTGGAAGCCAATGAGGATGTAAAGAGAGCCTTATTGACCAACGACGGCGAAATCGTTGCCTTCGCCTTTGTCCGTGAACCGGGAGCCTCCAGAAGCGTGCAGACCCTGATGGTCCGGGACGACTGGTGCGAAGAACTGGGAATGGAGCTTCCAGAAACCGCCGATGAGTTTTATGCCATGCTGAAGGGGTTCAAGGAACAGCTCGGCGTGGAGATTCCTCTTGCCCTTCCCATCGGCCACCTGCAGGGTGCGCTGAACAACGGCTTCCTTACCCAGCCGTTCGGAGTTCTGTCCAGAGACAAGTACCAGGTCGACGGCAAGGTCATATTCGGCTATATGCAGCCGGAATATAAGGATGTCCTGGCCTGGCTGAATAAGCTGTACGAAGAAGGTCTGATGGATCCCAACTTTACCACCATGGACAACGATACCCTTACCGCTTACATGCTCTCCGGTGACAGTGGTGCCACGGCCGGCCCCATCGGAAGCATGCTGGGAACCTATCTGACTACCAACAAGGATATTGAAGACTACTCTCTTGCTCCTATCAAACCGCTGGTGGCCAACAAAGGAGACAGACCCAAGTTCGGTCATATGCAGAATCTAAACGTCGGCCCCAACGCGTATATTACGATGAACTGCAAGGATCCCGCAGCAGCCGCCCGCTTCTTAAACTACGGCTACACGGATGAGGGAAAGAAACTCTATAACTCAGGGATCGAGGGCGTGACCTATAACATAGTAGACGGACAACCGGTTCTGACGGACCTGGTTACCAACAATCCGGATGGACTTACGACGACACAGGTCTTGGCTGAATACACTTTGTCCTGGGACGGCGGTCCGTTTGAGGCAAAAGAGTCGAAATATGAATTGCCGGAACAGCAGGAAGCTTTCAAGATGAACGGCGATACCGACGCTGCCCTGTATAAGATGCCGGAAACCGTCATCGCGGATGAAGATTCGGACGAATACGCCCGACTGGCCAGCGAGATCAATACCTACCGCGACGAAACAGAGATCAAATTCATCCGCGGTGAAATGTCTCTGGATCAGTTTGACGAATACCTGGCGACCCTGGACCGCATGGGGGGCAGCCGTCTGCTGGAGATCGAGCAGAACGCGCTCGACGTCTACAACTCCAAATAAATGAGCATAGAAACGTAAATCCTTCCTCCCGCGGACGTATCCGGCCCACGGGAGGAAAATTATCCGCGGTACGACCGGATTCCGGCGGTCATGCCCAAAAGAATGGAGAATAATATGAAAAAAGGACCTTTTTTACCAAAACTGAAGAAAGATCTGAGACGAAACAGGGGCGCATATCTGATGTTTCTTCCGGTTCTTGTCTATTACCTGATCTTCTGCTACAAACCCATGTACGGTGTGATCATTGCGTTTAAGAATTTTGTTCCGACCAAGGGAATCCTGGCAAGCCCCTGGGCCGCCAATCACGGACTTGTCCACTTTATATCTTTTTTCAAGTCCGTATATTTCGGCCGCCTGATCCGCAATACGCTGGTCATCAGCATTACCTCCCTGTTCGTCACCTTTCCGCTGCCCATCGTCTTCGCTCTCCTGCTGAACGAGGTGAGAAGCCGACATTTCAAAGGTGTTGTACAGACCTGCTCCTACCTGCCCCATTTCATTTCCACGGTCGTCGTCTGCAGCATGGTCACCCTCTTCGTCAACGAGAAAGGCTTTATCACACATCTTCTGGTACAGCTTGGGATCGCGGAGGAAGGATTCTCCCTGCTGACGAATAAGGACTTCTTCGTGCCGATCTACGTTCTCTCCGGTCTGTGGCAGACCCTGGGCTGGAGCGCGATCATCTACGTGGCGGCGCTTTCCGGCGTCGATCAGGAGCTGTACGATGCGGCCAGGATCGATGGGGCCAACCGTCTGCAGCAGACGATCCACGTCACGATCCCGGCCATCATGATGACCATTATCATGATGTTTATACTCCGTCTGGGCTCCGTGATGAGCGTAGGCTCCGAGAAGATCCTTCTTCTCTACAATGAAGCGATCTACGAAACCGCCGATGTCATTTCCACCTATGTATTCCGGAAGGGCCTGGTGGATTCCAGCTGGAGCTATTCCGCCGCGATCGGACTTTTTAACTCGACGATCAATCTGATCCTTGTCGTTTCCGCCAACCGGATCTCCAGGAAACTGGCCGGCATGAGCCTGTGGTAAAGGGAGGGTGCAGCAATGGAAAAAAGCAAAGGCTATAAGATTTTCACACTGTTTAATACCCTGCTTATGCTGTTCGTCGCGGCCGTCTGCCTCTATCCGTTCTACTATATCATCGTCGCATCCGTCAGCGATCCGAGCACACTGATGCGGCACAGAAGCTGGCTGGTATGGCCGGTCGGTGAGCCCACCCTGGACGGATACAGGATGGTTCTTAACAACCGCCGCGTGTTCAGCGGTTTTGCCAACACCTTCCGCATTCTCGGGCTGGGCCTGCTGTTTAACATCACGCTGACCGCTCTGGGCGGGTACGTCCTGTCCCTAAATAATCTGCTGCTGAGGAAGCCGCTGACCCTGATCGTGATCTTTACCATGTACTTCTCCGGCGGCCTGATCCCGTCCTATTTAAATATCCGGGATCTCGGACTGATGAACAGCCTGTGGGCGCTGATTCTGCCGGGCGCGGTCAGTACTTCGAACCTGATCATCATGCGCAGCGCCTTCATGGCGGTGCCGGAATCACTGACCGACGCGGCCAAGATCGACGGCGCCGGACACTTTCAGGTGCTGTTCCGCATCCTGCTGCCTCTGGTCAAGGCCACCATGGCGGTCATGGTGCTTTATTACGGGGTAGGCCACTGGAATTCATGGTTCAGCGCGTCGATCTATCTGCGGGACAATACAAAATATCCTCTGCAGCTGGTTCTGCGCAACATTCTGCTCAGAAGTCAGCAGCAGGATATGCTCTCAGATGTTCCGATGGCCCAGACCCCCCAGGCCATGCTGCTGATCAAGTACTCCCTGATCGTAGTCAGCAGCGTTCCGGTCATCTGTATTTATCCGTTTTTGCAGAGATTCTTCCAGAAAGGCATCATGATCGGCGCCGTTAAAGGTTAATACATAAAAATGGAGGTTTTATCATGAAAGGAAGCAGCAACATTTACCACCGCCCCTATATCCCGGCGAACCGGCCGGAGTGGCGCGACATGCCCTGCATCTGCCGGATAGCCCCGTCAGAACACGGTTTTTCAATGGAATGGATTCCGGCTTCGACAGACGCAGGCGAACATTTCCTGTATTACAGCCTCCGGGGAGAGGACTCTTTCACCCGGATCCCTCTGACCGGTTCCACCGCATCCGTAACGGATCTGGAGCCGGAGACAGAATATGAATTCTACATAGAAAACAGCTGGGGATGTAAGAGCCTGACCCGGCTGATCCGCACTGGCGCCCTCCCCGCCGGGACCGTTGCAGTCAATTATCTGCATCCGGACGACAACGCCTTTGAATTCAGCGGGAAATATTTCGGAAGCCCGTCTCTCGCCCGTCTCAAGGACGGAACTCTGATCGCTGGTATGGATGTATTCGGTTTCCATATGGGGCAGAATCTGACCATGCTTTACGAATCCCGCGACGGCGGGCAGAGCTGGCGGTTTCTGAACCATCTGTACCCGTTCTTCTGGGGCAGTCTTTTCGTACTTGAAGATGCGCTCTATATGATCGGCCTGACGTCGGAATACGGCAATCTCCAGATCGCCCGTTCCCTGGACGGCGGCAGGACCTGGTCGGCTCCTGTAACCCTTTTCTACGGCTCGAGCACCTTATGCTGCAACGGAGGTGTACACCGGGCGCCGATGCATTTCTATAAATACAATGGACGGCTCTACACCTCCTGTGAATACGGAAGCTGGGAAATGGGCGGCCATCTGCCCTCCGTCATCTCCATCGACGAGAACGCCGATCCGATGGTTCCGGAAAACTGGTCCTGCACCGGTTTCCTGCCGTTTGACGGGAAATGGAAGGAAGAGGCCGTGACGCAGGGAGACACGATCGAGGGCAATCTGATCGCCGGTCCCGACGGACGGCTGTATAACTGCATGCGCTGGAAAAACGGGCAGTATCTGAAGCTGGAAGCAGACCTGCAGGATCCGGAGGCGCCCCTTACCTACGCGGGGATCGTATCGGCTCCCGTGGCCAGATCCATGTTCCGCCTGATCCCGTTCAGGGGGAAATACCTCCTGCTGACCAACCATATCACAGAGCTTGCCAGCCGCTGCGCCAACAGCACCTGCCGGAATATCCTGTCCTTCTTCGTGTCGGAGGATCTGGAACATTTCCGCCTGGTCCGGCATGTGATCAACTTTGAGGAGATGGATGCGAGACTCTATGGTTTCCAGTACCCGGTGATCATCGAAGACGGCGACGGTTTTTCCATGCTGATCCGTTCCGCCTTCAATAATGCGAATTCATTTCACAATTCCAATTATATGCTGTTCTGCCATGTAAAATATGAGGAACTGGAGGCCGGCCTGTGAATATCAAAGAAAAAATAACCGCCGGACTGCCCGTCTGCGGTATGCATATCAATCTCTCGGACCCCTGCGTTACGGAGATCGCGGCTTCTCTCGGATTTGATTTTCTGTGGATCGACATGGAACATACGACCCTGTCCTGCGAACAGGTCCATATGCACCTTCTGGCCGCCAGATCGGCCGGAACCGCCGTCTTTGTCCGGGTGCCCGCAGACGATTTCACCATCACAAAGCGGGTGCTGGAAATGGGGCCGGAGGGAATCATTTTCCCGATGGTGAGAAACGCCGAACACGCGGCACGGCTGATCGCGTACACCCTCTATCCTCCTTTCGGGAACCGCGGGTGCGGACCAAAGGGCGCCGTCCGATACGGGATCGACGATGAGAAAAAATACTACGGCGAAGGCCATCTGAACCTGTGCCGCTTCGTACAGATCGAACTGAAAGAGGCGGCTCTGGACGCGGAACGGATCGCGGCCATTCCGTACCTGGACGGCTGCGTGCTCGGGATGCATGATCTGTCCGGCTCGATCGGCCGCCTCGGCGATATTTTCTGCGAAGAGAACGTCCGCCTGGCTTCCCTGGCGGTTCGCGCCTTCCGAAACGCCGGCAAGACCATAGGTATCTCCACATTCTCCACCGATCCGGAAATATGGAAACGCTACCGCGACATGGGCATGAATATGATCTCCGCAGGGGCTGACTACGATTTTATCCTGCAGAGCGCAAGAAAAACAGCAGAAACGCTGAAAGCCGTCCAGCATACGGACGGCGCGGCGTAATTCCCGCAATCGAGTAGGAGGCGGTGATTAGCCGCCGTCCTCTCACACCACCGTGCGTACCGTTCGGTACACGGCGGTTTCAA
>CANQBX010000064.1 GCA_947589095.1 uncultured Lachnospiraceae bacterium | reverse complement strand
AGTCCGTCAACCGCCTGCAAGCCGATAGCTGTTTGCCATGCCCCACTTTTTTCGGCTCTTTCAGGTTCGCCCTGTCTGATATATTCTTCAAGTTCAAATTGCCAATTCTTATCGGGCATATTTGCACCTCATATTATTCTTCAACGGATTTCGCAATAGGCATTCTCCCCGCCGCCCGCATCAGATGCTTCGCCAGCACCGCCGTAGTCACGGTCCCGACGCCGCCCGGCACCGGGGTGGCCATGGCGGCTTTCTCCTGAACCGATTCCAGATCCACGTCGCCGCAGAGCTTTCCGTCGGCGTCCGCGTTGATGCCCACGTCGATGACAATGGCGCCGTCGCCCACATAACTGCCGTCAAGCATCCGAGCCCGGCCGGCCGCAGCCACCAGGATCTCCGCCTGACTGCAGGCTGCCTTCAGATCCGCGGTCTTCGTGTGGCACACGGTGACAGTGGCGTTCTCCTTAAGCATCAGCATAGCCAGGGGCTTCCCCACCACCAGGCTCCGGCCCACAATGGTCACGCGCTTCCCGGCGATCGGAATCTCATTGGCCTTCAGCACTTCGATCACCGCCTCCGCCGTACAGGGAGCGAAGCCCGACTCGTCGCCGGCGAAGACCTTCGCCATGTTCACCGGAGAAATGCCGTCCAGATCCTTGGCCGGATCGATCATTGCCGCGATATCTGCCTGGCGGATCTGCTTCGGCAGAGGAAGAAGCACGAGGATCCCGGCCACATCCGGATCCTCGTTGACAGCCCGGAAGGCCGCCTTGAAATCGTCGTCGGAAATGTCCGCCGGATACGCATAGGACTGCGCACGCAGGCCAAAGGCCTCCATCTTCTTCATCGCGCCGCGCTCATAGGATAGGTCGTCCGGCTTCTCGCCGACACGCACGATGGCAAGCTTCGGCGGCTGCGCTTCCCGGCCGGAGCCTGATAATGCCTGCTGCACCTGTGCCTTGATCTTCGCGGACACGTCCGCTCCTTTTAATATCTGCATACGGTCACCTCTTACTTTCCTGCGTTCCTAATTCTGCAGCCGCTTAAGCACCTTCTCATAGATCTCGTCCGCCCGCGCCATGCCGGACGTCAGCATATGATAGGCTTCCTCATTGAAATCATCCGCTTTGTCCCGGTCCTTCATGGATTTGGTATTGATGTAGACGTTCATCACCGCGCCGGCCAGGGCCGTCCGGGCGCACTGCACCGCCACGCCCACGTCGCTGACCGCCATGACGCTGCCTTTCTGCTCCAGCTCCTCCAAGACCGCGATCGTCTTAAGCGTCGCCTCCATCACGGACAGGGGCACGAGACTTGCCCGCAGGAGGTTTTCCTCCATCACCGCATCCTTGTACGCTCTCTGCTCCTCCGTCTCCGTCGGAAGCCCGTAAGCCGCCGCCAACGGAGCAAATACCACCGCATCCTCGTCTGCCAGCCGCAGGAAATCCGCCTTCAGCTGCTCAAGCTGTTCCATATACTCTTTTACTTCCCCTTCCACTTCGGCGTACTTCTTCTTGCCGACGGTCAGGTTCCCTACCATCAGTCCCAGGGCGCTTCCCAGGGCGCCCGCGAGAGCCGAGGCGCCGCCGCCGCCGGGTACCGGCTGCTTCGATGACAGCACCTCCAGATACTGTTCCACTGTCTGCTCTTTCGTCATTTACGTCCGCCTCCTTTTCTTCTCATACAATGTCTGCCGGCGTCAGCATTTTTGCATAACAGCCGGACAAAATTCCCCCTGCATGCCGCTTCATTCGTTCCAGACTCTATGCCATCTTGTCTCATGCCTTTCATGACATAAGCAAATGCAGCTTCCTGCACACTTTCAGACCATCAGAAAGTATAGCCGTCAGCCGGCGCTGCCCGCGGCCGCCTTCTTCGCGGCCGTATCGAACTCGTCAAGCGCTGCCGCAGCGTCCGTGCCTTCTCCTACCTTCTGCAGCATATTCCACCAGGCTGTGCGCACGTCCGCCCAGCCGGGAGTTACCTGATAATAATTGCCCATGTATTTCATAAACATACCGTATTCGGTCATCAGCTCGTCATTGGCGTAGATTCCCTCCACATCGCGTACCGGCCAGTAGGTGGAAGTCTGGACCGCCCGCTTATACTCGGTCTCGTCCTCCGTCATATAGCGGATAAATTCCTTCGCCGCCTCGATGCGCGCTTCGTCTCCATTATCAAAAATGCCGAATCCCCAGATGCCGCCCTGCAGCTGCGGGTCCCCGCTGTCGGTCGGGAACGCCATTGGGAAGGCATCGAAACTCATATCCTGGTTGTTGATGATCTGCTGGATCTCCATGGACACGTTCCAGCAAAAAGCCATGGCAAGCTCCCCGCTTCCGAAGAGATTTACTTCGTCGCCGCCGACCAGATCCGGCGCGAATTCAATTCCGTCCAGATTCTGAAGCAGAGTCAGCGCCCTGGCGTTCTCCTCGCTGTTCACCGTATAGGCCGTATGCTCTTCATTGGTAAATGTACCGCTGTACAGATTGTTCACCAGCGCCCTGGTTCCCTGGTCTCCGCCCTGACCGCCGCAGTAGACCACGGCGACCCGCTCCTGGCCGGCCGCGTAGAGCGCCTCTACCGCTTTCACGAAATTCTCCGTACTCCAGGTATGGGTCTCCTCGTCGATATACTGCATAGCGTCCGCCGCCTCAAACATCTCACGGTTGATCGCCATGCAGTGGGTCGTCATGCAGACCGGGAACTCATAAAACTCCCCGCTGCCGCCATGGCAGGCTTCCCGCACCTCCGGATAGATCCGCGCCGCCTGCTCCGACTCCCACAGATCCGACAGATCGACCATCTTGCCCCGGCTGCCCCAGTTGGCTACCAGGCGTTCCGGTCCCTCCAGCACCAGATCCGGAAGCTGTCCGGACTCGATCGCCTCCTCAATCTCCGCGTCGCCCGTCGTATAATCCAGACATTTGACCGTCACATGATACTGGGGATACTCCCGGTGGAAACCGGAAAGCAGGCCGGACACGGAGCTCTGGCTTCCCCAGTTGCCCACAGGATAGGTCCATAACGTCAGTTCCACTTTCTCCGCCGCAGCGTTTTCGTTTGCCTCACCGGAAACATCCGCCTGACCGCTCTCACCGTCCGCTCCCTGGCTGTCCTGGTTCTGACCGTTCGAAATCTGCGCCTCTCCGGCCGCGCCGCCGGCGCTCTCCTGCGCCGGACTGCCGCCATTCCCGCCGCCGGAACAGGCGCCAAGCACGCACGCTGCCAGAAGACAGACCGCCGCCGTCCAAGCTGTTCTTCTCCTCATTATCCGTCATCTCCTCATGATTATCTGTCAGTCGTACCGGTGTAACCTTTATATTCATATCTGGTATTTACATATTGTGCACTCCTGCTTTACGCAGACCGCCGGTACGCGATTCCCCATATTATACACAGCCCACCGACAGTATTATATAAATTTGCGAAGCGTTTTCGTAACCTCTTTCATATCGATGGGCTTCGCCACATGGGCGTTCATGCCGCTCTCCATACACCTGCGGATATCCTCCTCAAAGGCGTCCGCGCTCATGGCGATGATCGGAACCACAGCCGCGTCCGCCCTGTCAAGCGCGCGGATCGCCATAGTCGTCTCATAGCCGTTCATCTTCGGCATACGGATATCCATAAGGATCGCGTCATAATAGCCCGCCGGCGACGCCTGGAACTTATCAAGACATATCTGGCCGTTCTCAGCCCATTCCAGTTCCAGACCCAGACCGGACAGAAGCTCCTCGGCGATCTCCCAGTTCAGATCGTTATCCTCCGCCAGAAGGATCCTCTTTCCGAGCAGTTCGCCGTCGTTCTCTGACCCGCTCTCCTCCTGAACCTCCATCTCCGGTTCATCCACTTTCTGAAGATCCAGCGTTACATGGAACTCCGTTCCTTTCCCGACCTCGCTGGCCACCTCGATGGTGCCGCCCATGGTATCCACGATGTATTTGGTAATCGCCATGCCCAGACCGGCGCCCTCCGTCTTCTGGACGCGGGCGTTGTCCTCGCGCATGAAAGACTCGAATACCTTGGCCTGGAACTCCGGCGTCATGCCGATGCCGGTATCCGTTACATACATATGGAGGCGCACGTATTCATTTCCCTTCGGAGAATTCTCCTCCTCCAGCTTAAGCCGGATCGATCCGCCGTCGGGCGTGAATTTGACCGCGTTGCCCAGAAGGTTCATAAGAACCTGGTTCAGCCGCACGCTGTCGCTGCGTACATAGCCCGCGTACAGATTGTCGGCCACCACCTCGAAGGTCTGCTTCTTCACATTCACCTGCGGCTGGACGATATTCGTGATTCCCTCCAGCATCTCCTTCAGCGACACCGGCTCGCTCACCAGCGTCATCTTGCCGCTCTCGATCTTGGACATATCCAGGATGTCATTGATCAGTCCCAGAAGGTGCTTGCTGGACAGGGATATCTTCGTCAGACAGTTCTGGACCTGCTGCGGATCGTCCAGATTGGCCATGGCCACCGCCGTCATGCCCACGATGCCGTTCATAGGCGTGCGGATATCATGGCTCATATTGGAAAGGAATTCGCTCTTGGCCTTATTCGCCTGCTCCGCGGCCTGCCTGGCCTGCTCGTTCTCCTTCATCTGCTTGTGCATCATGTAGTAATAGCAGGAGAAAAGCAGAAGCATGGCGACCAGCAGAACCACGCATCCGGTCCTGGCCGTCTGGCCCCAGAAGCTTCCCAGGCTGTTCACCGCTCCGTCCAGCGCGCCGTAAGGCATGAACAGCATCAGATACCATTCGGAATAGGCCAACGGGCTACAGTACAGGAAACGCCGTTCGCCGTTGATCACGAATTCTGTCGAATAATTCTCCCGCGCGTCCATAGCCGTGTCAAGCTGGGCCAGATACTCATCGGCCGTCTTGCCGCCTATGCTCTCATACCGGTTCCTTACCCGGTCGTAATACGTCTCGTCCTCGACGTCGATATCCCGCAGAATAAAACTTCCGTCCCTGCGGATGATGAAATAGTAGATCTTGGTATCGCCGGAGCTTAAGGACAACGTCTCGCTGATATAGGAGACCGGCAGCGCCGCCACCAGGGCGATGCTCTTCTCTCCGTTCTCCATCGTATAGGCTGCCGGGATTCCCATGATCAGCACTTCTTCGCCGGTGCTGTCGTAGCCCACTGCCATCTTTTCTTCACCCTTTGTCAGGGAATTGAAGAAACCGTCCTTTCCCGACACCTCCACCAGATCCCCGTAAAGCATATCGAAGGATCCGTCGGCTCCGTAAAAAGCCAGATGATCGAATCCTCTGGCTCTGGCGTGATAATTTAAGGATACGCGGATCGAGCGGTCGCTGGCGCTGCTGTCGGGAGAAACGGAATCCACCAGCGCGGCCACCTGGGACATTCGGAGTTCCACGGTCGTCTGAAAATGCGCCGCAGCCCGCTCGCTTAAGCCAGACATGTAGATCTCGCCGATCTCGCTGATCGTCTGCGCACTCTTTTCATTCATATACTCCGTCTGATAGGCGAAAATAAACACACAAAGCACGGCCACCAGCACAATGCTGGCGATCAGGAACCTGGCTGTCTTTTTATTCATTCGGAGTATCCTCCAAATCTGTTATTCTATCATATATCCCGCGCGCTTTCTTTCTCCCCCCCGCGGCGGAAAACTGACCGAAATTATTATAACACGGTTTGAATAAAATGTATAGTAAGGAAAACCCGCCGGAGGCAGACTTATCTCAGACCGCTTGTCTAGGGCAGACGGTATCCATACGCTTCCAGGACGTCCAGAGGGAACTCCACCCGCACGGTCTTAAGAGGATCCACCACCTGGCAGACAGCCATGTCGGAAAGCAGCGACATAAGCATCCCCGTCTCAAAATTATCTTTGCCGGCAGCCTTCTTCACGAACTCTTTCATGGCTTTCGCGGCCATATCCCCGGCTTCGTCCAGGGTCTCCGCGGACTGGATCGTCATCACCCGGCCGCGGCAGGCCAGAAACGGGGTCGGAAGCACCGCGGCCGCCTCCCCTTTAACCACGCTTACGCGGACCGTTACCCATCCCGCGATCTCCAGGCCGCAGATGAACACCTCGCCGTCGCCCATGAGCGCGTGAAGATCGCCCATGGAAAGAAGACCTCCCGGCGCGTTGACAGGCAGATAGAGGGTGGAACCTTTCACGATCTTATGGCAGTCCATGTTGCCGCCGTGGCTTTCGGGCGTGTCGGTGGTAATGCCGGCTCCGGCAGGAGCCGTACCGATCACACCGATCATCGGATCCAGAGGGATCGTCAGATGGTCGTCAAATTTAATGTATTGCGTCAGCGAAGTCTCCGAAACAGTGAGTGGCTTCGTACCTCCACTTTCGCTCGCCGATGCCGGACAGCTGATTCTATTGTCCGCGCTGCTGCCATTATCATCTGCCGCGCTGCCGGCTCTTCTGTCACCGCTTACCGCATCGCCGGATCTTCTGTCTTCATCTGCCCCTCCGCAGATCGGAAAGATCCGCGCCGTCCGCTCCGTGAAATCCTCGTGGAACACACCGCACATGGTCGAGGAGCGCATAACGCCCCAGTCCCGCAGCCGAATGTCCAGAATCTCCACTTTCAGCACGTCGCCGGGTTCGGCACCCTCCACATACAGCGGACCGGTGGCCGGATTCTCGATCGGATCCGCCTTATCTCCCAATGGCCGCTCCTCGCTCACCACCGCGTCGTCGTAGCAGTCTCTTGTCTCGAAAACCACCGTATCCCCATCTCCGCAAAACGCCGCGGGCGCGGCGTCTTTCGTCAGGATTCCCGACACATGTTCTCTTGTAATTGTCAGTATAGCAGACATAGGATCTCCTCTCCCGGCGGCCTTCCTGCTGCGGACAGAAACTCTCATTTTGTCGCCGGCCGAACACTTTGAATCATCGCATATTTATCTCACTCTTATCAGCACGCACCAGCATGCTTTTACCGCAGATACTTACAGCGACTTCTCCAGCTTCTCGATCATCCAGTCCACATCTTCCTCCGTGATCACAAGCGGCGGCACGAACCGGATGATGTTGGCGCCGGCGCTTATAAGCACCAGCTGATTCTCCAGAAGCGCCTTGCTGACAATGGGCGCCACCGGCCGGTCAAATTCCAGTCCCTGGATCAGCCCCTTGCCGCGGTGATCCGTGACGCAGTCGTGCTTTTCGGCAAACTCATCCAGTTTCTTCCACAGATATGCGCCCACCTGCCGCACATGGGCCACGATCTCCCTCGTCTCGAAGATCTCCAGCACCTTGTCGGCCGCCGCGCAGACCAGCGGATTGCCGCCGTAGGTGGTTCCGTGATCCCCCGGCACCATGGCCGTGGCCGCCCGGCCGCTGGCCAGGAACGCGCCGATGGGCACGCCGTTCCCGAGCGCTTTCGCCACAGTCATCACATCCGGCTTCACGCCGTAACCCTGCCAGGCGAACATTTCCCCGCTGCGGCCCATGCCGCACTGGATCTCGTCCAGGATCAGCAGCATATCGTGCTCGTCGCAGAGAGCGCGGACTCCCTTTAAGAACTCCTCCGTGGCCGGGTAAATGCCGCCCTCTCCCTGGATCGTCTCCATGATGACGGCGATGGTATTTTCATTTATCAGCGCCTTCACGCTGTCCAGATCGTTAAACTCCGCGAATCGGATGCCCGGAAGCAGCGGCGCGAACGGTTCCTGATAATGGTCGTTGCCGGTGACGGACAGCGCCCCCAGGCTGCGGCCGTGAAACGAATGCTTCATCGCGATGATCTCATGGCCGCCGTGGCCGTCCCGGTTATAGGCGTACCGTTTGGCGATCTTAAGGGCGCCTTCGATGGCCTCAGTGCCGCTGTTGGTGAAGAAGACCCGATCCATCTGCGAGGCCGCCAGGAGCTTTTCTCCCGCGTCGATGGCCGGCCGGTTGTAGAACAGATTGGAAATATGCAGAAGCTTCCCCGCCTGGTTCTCCAGCGCCGCCGTGTATTCCGGGTCGTTGTAGCCCAGACCGCAGACCGCGATGCCCGCGCCGAAATCCAGATATTCCTTTCCTTCCGTATCGTAGAGGAAAACGCCCTTTCCGTGGTCGAAGAGCACCGGGAAACGGTTGTAGGTCTTATAGAGGATCTGCTCCGCCTTTTCTATAGTATGTTTCGTATCGTCAAATGCGCTCATTGCGCCCCACCTCCGTCTGTTATGATATCATCCGTCACGTCGCCGCCGTCTCCTCCGGGTGGAAATACCGTTCTTCCTTAGAGTTTAGAATCGCGGTTCCGATTCCCCGGTTTGTGAAAATCTCCAGAAGCAGGCAGTGGGGGATCCGTCCGTCCAGGATATGCACCCGGGACACGCCCTCGCGGATCGCATCCACGCAGTTCTGCAGCTTGGGAAGCATACCGCCGCCCAGAGCGCCGCTGTCTACGAATTTCTGCGCGTCGTCCACCAGAAGCTCCGAGATCAGCGTGCTCTTGTCGTTAAAATCCCGGTACAGCCCTTCCACATCCGTCAGGAAAGCCAGCTTCTCCGCCTTCACCGCCTTGGCGATGGCGCAGGCCGCGTCGTCGGCGTTGATATTGTAGCTGAGATAATTGTCGTCGTACCCGATGGGGCAGATGATCGGAAGGAAATCCTTTTCCAGCAGATCGTAGATCACCTTCGGATTCACTTCCCGGATCTCGCCGACAAAGCCGATATCCTCGCCGCCGGCGTATTTCTTGTCGCATTTCAGCATCATACCGTCCTTGCCGCTGATGCCGACGGCTTTCACGCCCAGCTCGTTGACCAGCTGGACCAGACTCTTGTTCACCTTGTTCAGCACCATCTCGGCGATCTCCATCGTAGCCTCGTCGGTCACGCGCAGACCGTTCACGAAATGGGGCTCCATGCCCACCTTGTTCACCCACCGGCTGATCTCCTTGCCGCCTCCGTGGACGATGATCGGCTTGAAGCCGACCAGCTTAAGAAGCACCACATCCTGGATGACGCAGCGCTTCAGCTCCTCGTCGACCATGGCGCTGCCGCCGTATTTGACAACGATGATCTTGCGGTTGAAGCGCTGGATGTAGGGGAGCGCTTCGACCAGGACGGCAGCCTTCTGCATGATGCTCTGATCTAAGTTCATGTACTGTAACCTCTTTCTGCTATGATATCAATAATAGATTTATTGCTTGCTGATGCGTCGTGAAAGATCCGCACGTTCGCACGGATGCAGTCTAAATGAATTCAATGTTCCGGCATTCGTACTCAGGAGCGATAGTCGGCGTTGATCTTCACGTAATCGAAGGTCAGATCGCAGCCCCAGGCCGTCGCGGAAGCGTCGCCCATCTTGATATCGGCGATGGCGGTTACCTCGGGCTCGGAGAGGATCTTTGTAGCTTCTTCTTCGCTGTAGTCCGCCGCGACGCCGTTTTCAATGATCTGAAGACGCCCGGCGGCGCTCTCAAAGAAGAGATCCACCTTCTCCGGATCGAACTGCGCGCCGGAATAGCCCATGGCGCAGAGGATGCGGCCCCAGTTGGCGTCGTGGCCGAAGATGGCGGCCTTGGTCAGGTTCGACGTGATCACTGATTTGGCAAGCGTCACTGCCTGGGCCTTTGTCCCGGCGCCGACGATCTTTACCTCGAAGAGGGCTGTGCAGCCTTCGCCGTCGCCGGCGATCTTCTTCGCCAGGGTTTCATTGACATAATGAAGAGCGGCCTTAAAGGCCTCGTAATCGGCGCCTTTCTCAGTGATCGGCGCGTTGCCCGCCATGCCGTTGGCAAGCAGAAGGACCGTGTCGTTGGTGGATGTGTCTCCGTCCACGGAGACCATATTGTAAGTGTCCTGCACGTCCTCGCTGAGGGCCGCCTGCAGCAGCTCTTTGGAAATGGCCGCGTCGGTGGTCACAAAGGACAGCATCGTGCACATATTGGGATGGATCATGCCGGAGCCCTTGCACATTCCGCCGACGGTCACGACCGCGCCGCCGATCTCTACCCGAACCGCAGCTTCCTTCTTCTTCGTATCGGTGGTCATGATGGCCTTCGCGGAAGCGGTGCCGGCCGCGATACTGCCGTCAAGCTCCGGCGCCATTCTTTTCACGCCGTTCACGATCCGGTCAATGGGCAGCTGCATGCCGATGACGCCGGTGGACGCCACCAGAACCGCGTCCGGGGCCACGCCCAGGATCCCGGACGCCGCGTCGGCCGTGGCCTTGCAGTAGCCGTAACCCTCCGCGCCGGTGCAGGCGTTGGCAATGCCCGCGTTGATGACCACGGCCTGCGCCGCGGGCGCGTGGTACACGATCTCCTGATCCCATCTGACCGGGGCCGCCTTCACGATATTCGTAGTAAACGTGCCTGCCGCCGCACAGGGCCTCTCGCTGTAGAGCAGGGCCATGTCCGCCCGGTCCTTATATTTGATGCCCGCCGCCGCGGACGCCGACTGAAAGCCTTTGGCGGCGGTCACGCCGCCTTCTATGTATTGCAGTTCCGCCATTGATTCGTCTCCTTTTCTTTCTCCCGATCCGTCCTATTACGTTCTCCCGGCGCGCTTCCCCGGCAGGCGGCGTCCGATACCGGCGTCCGCTATCGCCGGCCGCTCTCCGGCTCTCCGGCCGTCAGCCCTTCAGTCCTCTTGACTGCCGATCCATATCCTCGATCACAATATCGTGGATCTCGCCCAGCGAGGCGCAGTATTCCAGCACCTTCCATGGCTCGTTCGTGTGGAAATGGATCTTCACCAGTTCCTCGTCGCCCACGGCCAGCAGGCAGTCGCCTTTGAAATGTTCCGTGAAATAATCGCTGATCTTGTCCTCGTCCAGGTCCTCGCCTTCGATCAAAAGCTGCGTGTCATACCGAAATTCCAGCATATTCGTTTCCTCCTGCGATCGTTATCACTAATCCACAAACCTCGTAATATTCTCCTCATTCAGCACCAGGTCGTATACGTTCACGTCCTCCCGCTCCGTCCATCCGAGCGACCGCCAGAAGGCGTTGCCGACCTCGTTGCGCTTGAAGGCGATCAGCGTCACCTTGCTGATGCCCTCGGCCCGCAATGCCTGCACAGCGTAGCGGACCATCTTGTAGCCCACGCCGTGCTTGCGGTAGCTCTTCTCCACACAGACATGGTAGAAGCAGGCCGTCCGCCCGTCGTGGCCGCACATGATGGAACCGACGATCCGGCCGTTCTGCTCCGCCACCACGCTGGTGGTCGGATTGCGGCGAAGGAAACGCTCCACGCCCTCCCGCGAATCGTCGATGCTGCGGATGCCGAAGCCCTGGATGCCTGTCCAGAGTTCGTATACTTTCTCATAATCGTCCATCGTCATCTCGCGGATGATGATGCTCATAGTTCCTGCCATAACCGGTCCTGCCGCTTTCCGACGCGATCCTACGGGAACAGGGGCACCTGCCCCAGCCCCGCGTCCTCCTTAAGCCCGAACATCAGGTTCATATTCTGCACCGCCTGTCCCGCGGCGCCCTTTACCAGATTGTCCATGGCACCCATCATAATAACACGTCCGGTGCGTTTGTCAATCTTGAAATTCACGTCTACGTAATTGCTTCCCTCCACCCATCGGGTCTGGGGGCAGACATCCTTCGGCAGCACGCGGACAAATCTCTCGCCGCCGTAGTATTTGTCATAGACCGCCTTTACCTCTTCATAGGAAACGTCCTCTGTCAGCTTCGCGTACGCTGTGATCAGGATCCCCCGGTTCATCGGGATCAGATGGGGCGTAAAGCTGACCGTCACCTTCCGTCCCGCCGCGTAACCGATCTGCTCCTCGATCTCCGGCGTGTGGCGATGGACGGCCACCCCGTAGGCTTTGCAGTTCTCGTTGACCTCGCAGAACAGATTGTCCACCTTGGCCCCGCGGCCCGCGCCGGAAACGCCGGACTTGGCGTCGATGATCAGCGTATCCGCGTCGATCAGCCCCTCCTTCACGAGCGGACGGACGGACAATGTGGAACAGGTCGGATAGCAGCCCGGATTGGCCACCAGACGCGCGCCCGCGATCCTATCCCGGTTGATCTCCGGCAGACCGTAGACCGCCTCTCCGATAAACTGCGGCGACGCGTGCTTTAACTTGTACCACTCCTCGTAGACCGTCACGTCCCGGATCCGGAAATCGGCGCTGAGATCAATGATCTTCGCCTTCGACAGGATCTCCTCGCTGACCAGCGACGCGCACAGCCCCTGGGGCGTGGCCGTAAAGATCACGTCGGCCTCCTCCGCAAGCTCCGCCATATCATCGTCCCGGCAGACATCTCCTGCAATTTCATACATATTCTGATAGACGCCCGCATAGGGCTGGTCCACGTAGCTCTTCGACCCGTACCAGACGATCCGCACGTCGTCCCGCTGCTTTAAAAGGCGGACCAGTTCGCCGCCCGCGTAGCCGGTAGAGCCGATGATTCCTGCTTTTATCATGATCCTATACTTCCCTTCTGAAATGATCTCCTCAGATGTTCCATCAGTATACCATGTCCGCTCCATTTTGAAAAGCATCATTTCCACGGTAACTCATTCATAATTATACATTCATTTTGTATAATATGCAATAACTTTCTGCTTTTATAAAATAAACGAAAAATCCGGTTGCATTTCTCTTCAACCTGTTGTATATTTATGAAAGCCCAAACGCGGCGGCCTGCTTCGGCACGTTTCCCGCCGCCACTGTAAAGACGATCTGTCCGGGCTTTGCTGCATGCAGGATTATGCACCGGCGGCCGCGGACAGGCCCATAAGGAGGATATCATTTATGAAAGAGAAAGTAATACTGGCCTATTCCGGCGGTCTGGACACCACCGCCATCATTCCCTGGCTAAAGGAACATTTCGACTACGAGGTCATCTGCTGCTGCATCGACTGCGGCCAGGGCAATGAACTGGATGGTCTGGAGGAGCGGGCGAAGCTGTCCGGCGCTTCCAAGCTGTACATCGAGGATCTGGTAGACGATTTCTGCGACAATTACATCGTTCCCTGCGTCCAGGCCGGCGCGGTCTACGAGCACAAATACCTGCTGGGTACGTCGATGGCCCGTCCCGCTATCGCCAAGAGGCTGGTGGAGATCGCCCGTAAGGAAGGCGCTTCCGCCATTTGCCACGGCGCCACCGGCAAGGGCAACGACCAGATCCGCTTCGAGCTGGGCATCAAGGCCCTGGCTCCGGATCTGAAGATCATCGCTCCCTGGCGTATGACCGATATCTGGACCATGAAATCCCGCGAGGATGAGATCGAATACTGCCGGCAGCACGGCATCAATCTCCCCTTCTCCGCGGACAACAGCTACAGCCGCGACCGGAACCTGTGGCACATCAGCCATGAGGGCCTGGAACTGGAGGATCCGGCCAACGAGCCCAACTACGACCACCTGCTGGTCTTGGGCGTGACCCCGGAGAAAGCTCCCGACGAGCCGGAGTATGTGACCATGACCTTCGAGGCCGGCGTTCCCACAAGCATCAACGGCGAGAAGATGAAGGTCTCCGACATTATTAAGAAATTAAACGCTCTGGGCGGCAGGCACGGCATCGGCATCGTGGACATCGTGGAAAACCGCGTAGTCGGCATGAAGTCCCGCGGCGTCTATGAGACCCCCGGCGGCACGATCCTGATGGAGGCCCACGATCAGCTGGAGGAGCTGGTCCTTGACCGCGCCACCATGGAAGTGAAGAAGGACATGGGCAACAAGATGGCCCAGATCGTATACGAAGGCAAATGGTTCACGCCGCTGCGCGAAGCGGTCCAGGCATTTGTGGAATCCACCCAGAAGTATGTGACCGGAGAAGTGAAGTTCAAGCTCTATAAGGGCAATATCATCAAGGCCGGCACCACCTCTCCCTACTCCCTGTACAGCGAGTCCCTGGCGTCCTTCACCACCGGCGATCTGTACGACCACCACGACGCGGACGGATTCATCACCCTGTTCGGTCTGCCGCTTAAGGTCCGCGCCATGAAGATGGCTGAGATCGAGAAAAATAAATAACGGAAAAAGGATCTTATCAGAAAGCGGAGAAGGATGCATACGCAACGCATCCTTCTCCGCTTTTATCCTGCGGATACGAAAATTCCTCCGCCTGCATATTCCCGCATGCAGGCGTATACACGCGCCGTCCCGCGCGGCGCTTACACCACCTTATGCTTCGCGATATACACAGGGAAGCTGTCCGTTCCCCGAAGCTCCTTGCCCTCGGTGATCGTCACCTTCTTGTCGGTGATCACATACTCCACATTGGCTCCCGCCTCGATCACCGTATCCTGCATAAGCACGCAGTTCTTAACCTTCGCGCCCTTGCCGACCTGCACGCCGCGGAACAGGATGCAGTTCTCGATATCGCCCTCGATGATGCAGCCGTCGGCCACAAGCACATTCTCCGCCCTGGAACCTTCGATATATCTGGTCGGGTTATCGTCACGGATCTTCGTGTAGATCGGACTCGGATCAAACAGCGCGTCCAGATTCTTATCGTCGAGAAGCTTCATATTCTCGTCAAAATAGCTCTTCAGATCGCTGATGCGCGCCACATAGCCGTCATACTTATAGCCGTAGACCCGGATCTTGTCCAGATGCGGCGCAAGCATGTCCCTCTCAAAGAACTGATAGCCGCGGACACTGGCAACATTGATCAGCTCGATCAGCAGCTCGCGCTTGATCACATAGTAATTCAGGCAGAAATTCGTCTCGCCTTCCTGGGTGGAATTCATATACATATAGTTCACACGCTTGTCTTCGTCCATGTCGATCGTATAGTACAGATCCACGCCCTGTCCGTGAACGGCCTTCGCGGAAGCCGGAATCTCTTCCTTCGTATAAGCCACCGTGATATCGGCGCCCGTCTGGACATGCTGGTCGATCAGCGCGTTAAAATCAAAATTCGCAACGATGTTCGTATCCGCCAGCACTACGTAGGTCTCCTTCTGCCCGCGCAGGAAATCCAGAATGCTGGCCAGAGCCTCGACACGGCCGTTATACAGCTTCACCGTCTTCTCCGCGAAGGGCGGGATGATATTTAAGCCGCCGTTCTTGCGGGCCAGATCCCACTCACGGCCGGAGCCCAAGTGATCCATCAGGGAAAGGTAATTCCTGCGGACGATCAGGGAAATATTATCGATGCCGCAGTTTACCATACTGGAAAGCACAAAATCCACGATACGGTAACGTCCGCCGAATGGGATCGAAGCCATCAGACGCTCATTCACCAGCTCCGGTACCAGAGAATCATAACTGTTGGGGAACAGAACACCCAATACATCTGCGTTCGTATTTACCACTGCTCCTCACCGCCTTTCACATTATTCCTGACCATGGCGTTGGGGCCGATCTTGGCGCCGTCGCCGATAAACACATTACTGCCGATCGTAGCCACGCCCTTCTCATCTCCCTCGGGCATGGCGCCTACGACCGCATTCTCACCGATCTCCACATTCTCAGCTACGATGCAGTGTTTTACCACCGCGCCGGAGCGGATCACGGTACCGCCCATGACAACGGCATCCTCTACCTCGGCGCCTTCCTCTATGCGGACGCCCGAAAACAGGATCGAATGCTTCACCTTGCCGTAGACCCGGCAGCCGTCGGTGATCATCGAGTTCTCCACGACGCCGCCCCTGCCGATCTTATGACCGGTCATACCGCTGTTGCGGCTGTAGATCTTCCAGTCGTCGTCAAACAGATTGATCCCGCTGTGTTCCGGATCCAGCACCTCCATATTCGCTTCCCAGAGGGAGGAAATGGTTCCCACGTCCTTCCAGTAGCCGCTGAAATGATACGCATACATCTTCCGGTTATCGCGGAACAGGTTCGGGATGATGTTCTTGCCGAAATCGTTCTCCGAATTCGGGTCTGCCTCATCCTCCTCCAGATACTGCTTCAGGATATCCCAGTTGAAAATGTAGATACCCATCGAAGCCAGATTGGACTTGGGCTGCTTCGGCTTCTCCTGGAATTCGGTGATCCGGTCATTCTCGTCCGCCACCATGATGCCGAAGCGGGAAGCCTCCTCCCACGGCACCTCCATAACGGCTACGGAGAACTCCGCCCCCTTCTCCTTATGGTAGCGCAGGAAATCGCTGTAGTCCTGCTTGCAGATCTGATCGCCCGAAAGGATGATCACATACTGCGGGTTATACCTCTGAATGAATGAGATATTCTGGTAAATGGCGTTGGCCGTGCCCTTGTACCAGTCGGAGCCGGACGCCTGCTGATAAGGCGGAAGCACATGGACGCCTCCGTGGAGACGGTCCAGATCCCAGGGCTGTCCGTTGCCGATGTACTCATTCAGAACCAGGGGCTGATACTGGGTCAGAATTCCCACGGTATCAATACCGGAATTCACACAGTTCGAAAGCGGGAAATCGATGATCCTGTATTTGCCGCCAAAAGGAACTGCAGGTTTTGCCAGGTTCTGGGTCAGCGTATACAGACGGGAACCCTGTCCTCCGGCAAGAAGCATTGCTATCATTTCTTTTGCCATGATATTCTCCCCCTCATATGTTTAGAGTTAACATGATTCTACCACAAAATAGTAAAATGTGATACCCTTTTTGGAAATATTTTCGGAAATTACGGCAAAGTATACAAAAAACAAAGGCCATGCGTCTGTATTTTGCCCACATAATGAATATTTTATGAAGCGCTGCCGGCTTCGGCAGCATCTTCCATTGCACGGATCCGCCCGTTCTTCGTTTCGGACGCCGGATCCGCCGCTTCACGCTCCGCGGCCTCCTGCTCCATCTCCTGCAGATCCACCTGCAGTTCTTCCTCCACCTCGCTCCGGATCTCTTCGGCCCGGACCGGATCCAGATCCGGAAGATTCTCCGTAGAGCCGATACCGAAACGGCGCAGGAACTCCTCCGTCGTCGCGAAAAGCGCCGGCCGCCCCGGAGCGTCCAGCCGCCCGATCTCCTCAGCCAGTCCGTATTCCACCAGACGGCTGACCGCGTGATCGGAATTGACGCCGCGAATCTTCTCGATCTCCGCCCTGGTCACCGGCTGCTTATAAGCGATAATGGCCAGTGTCTCCAGCGCCACGTCCGTCAGCACCTGGCGCCTGGGCGCAGCCGCCACCCGGATCAGATTTCCATAGAAACGGCCCCGTGTACACAGCTGATAGCTGTCCTCAAGACGGATCACCTGCATTCCCCGGTTCTCATGATCATAACGCCATGCGAGATTCTCCACTGTCTTCCTGGCCATGTCCGTATCCTGGCCGATGGCCACCGCCAGCTGCGTCAGCTCCACCGGGCCCCCCATGGTGAACAGGACCGCTTCCACGACCGCCTCCCAGTCTGTCTCCGGATCATACGCATCCGCCGGCCGTCCTGCGGCGGTCTCTTCTGTCTCCGTTGGTCCCCGGTCCGCAGGTCCCTCCTCCGGCGCCTTCTGCCCAGCTACTTTCTCCTCCGGCGCTTCCTTCCCGACAGCTTCTTCCATCGGTGCCTCCTGGCCGGCGATTTTCTCCTCCGGCGCTTCCTTCCCGGCAGCTTCTTCCTCCGGTGCCTTCTGTCCGGCGTCTTTCTCCTCCGGCGCTTCCTTCCCGGCAGCTTCTTCCATCGGTGCCTCCTGCCCGGCAGCTTCCTCCTCCGGCGCCTTCTGACGCGCCAGTTCCTCCTCCAGCGCCTCCTGGCGCGCCAGTTCCTCCTCGAATGCCTCCTGACGCGCCTGGATCGCTTCCAGGTCAAACTCTTCGTCGTCCCAGTCTTCTCTGTCCATCCCGTTCCCCTTTATCTCTCAAAATCTTCCAGCCCTTCCAGATCCAGTTCCTCCAGGCCGCCCTCCGTGTCCACCGCCTCGATGTCCATATCATCAAAGAGAGCCGCCTGGGTCAGCCGGATCCGGCCCATCCGCATCAGCTCCAGGACTGCCAGGAAGGTGACCACCACTTCCACCTTATCCGCCTGCTTTGTCAGCATCTGCCGGAAGCTGAAGCGCCGCTTCTGTCTGGCGTAGTCGAGCACCGTACCGATCCTCTTCTCCAGACTCACGCTCTCCCTCCGGATCTCCCCGAACCGGCTTCGGATCGGATCTACACGGTCGTCCCGGCGCTTCATGACCGACGCGAAAATATTCTGAAGCCTCGCCAGCGTCAGGCCGTCCAGAAGCGCGTCCAGATCCACCGGCGGCTCATACCGCGCCACCTCATCCGGCACCGTCGGCGCTTTATAAAAATGTCTCTCCGCGTCCTGCTCCAGCTCCTGAAGCTGGAATGCCATCTGCTTATACTTCTTGTATTCCAGCAGTCTGGCCACCAGCTCCGCCCTTGGATCCTCCGCTTCGCCGTTCTCGTCCTCCTGCGCCGGCAAAAGCATCCGGGCTTTGATATCGATCAGCGTGGCTGCCATGACCAGGAACTCGCTGACTACGTCCAGATTCTCCGCCTCCATGCGGCTGACATAATCCAGATACTGCTCTGTGATCTGTACAATGGGAATGTCATAAATGCTGACTTTATTCTTCTCGATCAGATGGAGCAGAAGGTCCAGCGGTCCCTCAAAATTCTCCAGCTTATAGGATATGCTCATCCGTCCTTACTACCCTTCCGTTGGAATCTCTTTCAATGTATATCGGACAGCTCCCCTGTCCCCGCGCGGCTTCACCTTCCCCGCTCGGCTTCACCATCCTCGCACGGCTTCACCTTCACCACCATCAGCTGCGACATGTCGTTCAGGCGAACGTTGACCGAATGGGTGCCCAGACCGCGCCCGACGATCATCACGCTCCTATTCCTCCTGTGCAGTCCCTGGCAGTCCTTTCTGAAAAACTCGAACTGCGGCGTCATCAGCCCTCCCGTGAACGGAAGCCAGACAGTGCCTCCGTGATAATGTCCCGAAAGCGTCAGATCGGCCCCCCACTTCTCATAATCGTCAAAGTATTTGGGGGAATGGGCCAGAAGGATCTGATACCGTCTGCGGTCCGCTTCGCCAAGACGCTTCCCGATATAGCCGGGCGCGAGCCGGTCGGCGCATCTGTGCCTGTAGTACCTTCTGTCCAGATTCAGTCCGCTGATGCGGATCTCGCCGTCAAAAACCGCGCTCTCATCCGACAGCCAGACGACGCCTGCCTTCTTAAGCTCCTCCACATACCGGTCGTACGCGTCGCCGTAGCGTCCCCTGTCGTGGTCGAGCCGGTTCTCATGGTTGCCGTTCCCGTAATATACCGGGAAACGCGCCGCGAGCCTCTTCACGAAAAGCAGGGCGGCGCCGATCTCGCCCTTTTTCTTCGCGATCATCATATCCCCGCCGATCAGCACCGCGTCCGGCTTTATCCGGCCGACTGCATTCAAAAGCCGTCTCTGCTCCTTCCCGAAGCAGTTATCATGCAAATCTGTAAGAAAGACAAAGGTATGCTCCCCCGTCACCTTCTCCGACCGCATCTCATACACGTCGGTCTTAAAGACCTTCCGCTCATAGACGGATCGTGCGCACAGCCACACGGCGGCCGCGGCCGCCGTAATCAACATCCAAATCATCTGTTCTCTCCGATACTCCATTTCCTGCACGTCACCCGCTGCCGCCGTCTCCATGGCTGTCCCGTCCGGGAGGCCGCGGTCTGCGCAGGCATCATTTCTGGTTCTTGAATACAGGATCCGCCGGATGTCCGCCCACCAGCTTCTGCATGGTGCGCTGCACCGCATCGCGGGAGTTCTTCCAGTCCTTATCCTTATTCAGATAATCGTACTTCTCGATCAGCCAGTCGATATCCTCCTGGATCCGGTCCAGCTCCTGGTTCATCTGCGCAAACAGCACCGGGAACACGTCTTCCTGCTCCTTCTTCGTAAGTCCCTGGGCGCAGGCGTCCGCCAGATCCGCGAAATGATGGACGCAGAAGCCTTTGGACTGCTTTACCAGATCCATAAAATCCTTCTCGTGCTTCACCTGATGGAGAAACGTGTCGATAACGCGGCGGTATGTCTCATCCACACGGCCGCATACATAGCAGTGGCTTTCCTCGCCGCGGATCCAGTTCCCTACCGAAGTCCCGCCCTGGGATGCCCCCTCCTTCTTCCTGATCAGCCCGAATACAGCCGTCTGGGACGGCTCCGCCTTAAAGGCAGCCATTTCCTTCCTGAGACCCTCCCGCACATGCTTCATGCGGGTCTTTAATATCCACGCGTTGCCGAGGCTGTTGCCGTAATCATACATCATCTTCGTATGACGGCGGCAGAAGCCCTGCCTGTCCGTCTGATCCCTGGTATCGCTTTCCATGTAGGAGGAACCCAGCACGAATTCGATGGCCTTCTGCTCCAGATCCCTCTCCAGATAGCAGAACGGACATTCGTCCCCGCTCAGAAGCGCGTCATGAAGTTCGATCGTATATAATTTTTCTTTCACAGTATCCACCCCCGGGACTTCTTTTATTACATCATACACGTTCCAATACCATTCCGTCAAGCGGAGAATCATTTGGGCGCCGTCCGGATATTTTGTCGCCCTTTTCAGCGCTTTTTACAATATTGTCCAATTATGGTCAATGGTCAAATGATTATTTCTGCCGTTATATTTAATTGTGAGGTGGAAAAATGATTATTTACGAGCCCCTGTGGCGTACGATGAAAGAGCGTAAAATTACACAGTACCGGCTGATCCACTATTACGGGATCAGTCCCGGCCAGATCAACCGGCTTCGGAAAAACGAGTATGTCTCTACGCACACCATAGGAATGCTCTGTACGATCCTGAACTGCGGGGTATCCGATATCATGGAATTCCGCATGGACAACAGCGAATACATATTTCAGAATAACGATTCGGATCTCAACAGGAAGGAAAAATAACAACCGGCAGCCCTGCCATTACGGGATTGCCGGTTGTTTCTTTCGTATTCAGTTCCCCGTCCAGGCGCCGTCGGCGCCGAGCGTATAGCCTCCGGGAGCCGTCGTCTCCTTCAGCATTACGCCGTTTTCACCAAGACAGAACCACTTGCCGTTATCCTCGACCCAGTAATTCTTCGCCATGGCCCCGTCGCTCTTAAAATAGTACCAGTCGCCGTTCACGAACAGTCTCCAGCCCGTCGCCATATAACCGTCCGCGTCGATCCAGTATTCCGCTCCGTCAACAGCAAGCCACTCCCCGGACGCGCGGCGGCCGTCCGGCTTGATGTAATACCAGCCCGAGGCGTCCTGGACCCAGCCCCCGTTCTGCCCGCCCGAAGCCTCCGGCTGCGCGGAAGCCGCACCCTGCACGGTCTCCCCTCCGGGCGCCGCGCCCGGAATAACGTCGCTGCCGGAAGAAGCGGATGAGAGGCCCGCCGCGGGGGCCTGCGTCTCCTGCGCCAAGGCCTCCGGAGATACCGGCGTCTGTTCCGCCGGAGCCTGCGTGCCCTGCCCTGTCTGCCCGGACCCGTTTCCCAGCGGTCCGGACGTACCGCCCGACATCTTCTGGAAACCGTAATCTAAAAGCGCCTTCGTGTCCGTATAATGCGTTCCGTTCGCCTTCATGACGACCGCCACCAGGCGGATCCCGTTGCGTTCCGCGCCCGTCACCAGCGTATTCCCGGCCAGCGACGTAAAACCGGTCTTCCCGCCGATGATCCCCTCGTAGTATCTGGAATCCGTGGGATACAGCATCTTATGCCCCATGGTGATCGTCCTGGCTCCGTATTTCTTCGTGGCCGGAAGCTGATAGGACAGCGTCGTATCGATCTCCCGCAGGGTCGAATTGGCAAAAGCCGCGCGGGCGATCAGCGCCATATCGTAGGGCGTCGTGTAATGATTCGGGTCGTTTAAGCCGTGCGGATTCGCGAAATGGGTATTCGTACATCCCAGCGCCGCCGCCTTCCGGTTCATCAGATCCGCAAATGCCGAAATACTTCCCGATACATGCTCCGCCAGGGCGTTGCCGACCTCATTGGCCGACTTTAGCAGCAGCGCGTAAAGGCACTGCCGCACCGTCATCCGGTCGCCCTCCACCATGCCGAGAGAAACCGCTCCGGCCTCCAGATTCGTCGTCGCCGTCTTCGAGAACGTCACCGTGTCGTTCAGGTCGCAGTTCTCTATCACAAGCAGCGCCGTCATCAGCTTGGTGATACTGGCCGGGTAGTATTTCGTATTGGCGTTCTTCCCGTAAAGGATCTGGCCGGAGGCCGTATCGATGACCACCGCTCCCTGCGCCTGGATCTGCGGTTCCGCAGGAGCGGTCTTTTCCGCAGCGCGGGACGGAAGCTGGGGACACAGCGCCAGGCACAGCGTCAGGATCACAGCCAGGATCCTTCGGTACCGTTTATATTCTTTCATCTGTTCATCAGCCCTTTTTATCTGGATTTCAGGCATCCTCTCCGTATCGCAGTGCCTGTGCGGCGATCAGCTCCTGATCGTCAAAATAGTTGATCTTCATGGCGGTCTTCATCTCCGAAAGCGTCACCGCCGCCTTCTTCTCCGCCTTCATGCTGCCTTCCTTAAGGATCCGGTAAACCTCGGGAATATTCTTCTCATAGGTCTTCCGTCTCTCCCGGATCGGCTCAAGCTCTGCCTGCATGACTTCATTGAGGAACCGCTTCACCTTCACATCGCCTAAACCGCCCCGCGTATAATGGGCCTTCAGCTCGTCCAGGTTCCGATACTCCGGCCAGAACTTCGCGAAATGTTCGTCCCGGCAGAAAGCGTCCAGATAGGTGAACACCGGATTGCCCTCCACGCATCCCGGATCCTGAACCCGGATGTGGTTCGGATCGGTAAACATGCTCATGATCTTCTTCCGCACATCCTCCGGCGAATCCGACAGATAGATGCAGTTGCCGAGGGACTTGCTCATCTTCGCGTTGCCGTCGATGCCGGGCAGGCGCCTGCAGGACTCGTTCTGCGGGATCAGCGCCTCCGGCTCCACCAGCACCTCGTCATAGATATGGTTAAAGCTTCGGACGATCTCCCGGGTCTGCTCGATCATCGGCAGCTGGTCGTCGCCCACCGGCACCGTCGTCGCCTTAAACGCCGTGATATCCGCCGCCTGGCTGATCGGGTAGGTAAAGAACCCCACAGGGATGCTTGTCTCGAAATTCCGCAGCTTGATCTCGTTCTTCACCGTCGGGTTCCGCTGGAGACGCGATACCGTCACCAGATTCATATAGTAGAACGACATCTCCGTCAGTTCCGGCACCTGGGACTGGATGAACAGCGTAGACTTCGCCGGATCCAGGCCGCAGGACAGATAATCGAGCGCTACCTCGATGATGTTCTGACGCACCTTCTCCGGATTGTCCGCGTTATCGGTAAGCGCCTGCGCGTCCGCGATCATAATATAGATCTCGTCAAACGCCCCGGAATTCTGCAGCTCCACCCTCTGCCGCAGCGATCCCACATAATGTCCAACGTGCAGCTTGCCGGTCGGGCGGTCGCCGGTCAGTATGATTCTCTTTGATTCAGCCATATTCTCCTCCTGCTATGCTCACGGTACCGGCACGCCGGTCCCCGAAGATCCAATATCTTTAATGAGTATACCACTCATTCCCGGGATTGCCTACTATATTTTTCTGAAAAATCTCTTACAGAAATTTTTCAAAAATTGCTTGCATTTTTTTCGCCATATGATACAATAAGTGACGGAGGCATAGCTCAGCTGGGAGAGCACATGCATCACACGCATGGGGTCGCAGGTTCGAGCCCTGTTGTCTCCA
>CANQBX010000063.1 GCA_947589095.1 uncultured Lachnospiraceae bacterium | reverse complement strand
GACGGGCGTGTAGCTCAGGTGGCAGAGCACTTGACTTTTAATCAAGTTGTCCGGGGTTCGAATCCCCGCACGCTCAGAAGTAAACCGCGCGTAAGTCAATGTTGTAAGACTTACGCGCGGTTTCTTATCGCGCTTCGAGGAGGATTTTTATGAGAGAGATGAAATTCGCCGGCCGCTATATCCGGCGCTATATTCCGCAGTATTTGATAGGGACTATAGCGCTTCTGCTGGTCGATCTGCTGAATGTCTATATCCCGCGGTTTACGGGGCAGATCACGGACGGCCTGGAGACCCATACGATCACGATGCCCCAGATCTGGATGCTGATCGGTAAGATCCTGCTGTTCGGCGTGCTGATCGCCTTGGGGCGGTTCTGCTGGAGGTATTTTATCCTGGGACCGGCCCGGTCCATCGAGCGGGAACTGCGCGACGACATGTTCGGGCATCTGGAGACATTGTCGATGCGTTATTATAATGAAAATAAGACCGGCGACCTGATGGCCCATTTTACCAATGACCTGCAGTCGATCCGGATGTTTCTGGGCTTTACGATCATTACAGCCTTCGACGCGACGGTCATGCTGGTGTTAGTGCTGGCGCAGATGATCCTGTATGTGGATCTGAAGCTTACCGTAGTGGCGGTGATCCCGCTGCTTCTGATCATGTTCGGGGATGTGTATTACGGAAAGCTGATGCACCGGAAATTTCTGGAGAAACAGCAGGCATTCTCGGATCTGACCGACCAGGTGCAGGAAGCGGTCTCCGGGATCCGGGTGATCAAGGCGTTCGTGCAGGAGAAGAAGGAACTGGCGGCGTTTGCGCGTATGAACCGGTATAACCAGGAGAAGAACCTGGGGGTCGTGCGGCTGCAGGCACTGTTTATGCCGCTTCTGGAGCTGGTCATTGGGGCCAGCGGACTGCTGACGCTGCTTTACGGCGGGTATCTTGCGATCGCGGGAGAGATCACGCTGGGGCAGTTCGTGGCGTTTAACCAGTACATATCCATGCTGATCTGGCCCATGTTCGCGGCCGGCGACTGTATTACCTATATTTCCCAGGGACTGGCGTCCATGAAGCGTATTATGGTGATCTTCAATGAACGGCCGGATATCGTGGACGGGTCGGATGTGGACCGGTCCATCGATACGCTGAACGGCGAGATCGATATTGAGGGACTGAGCTTCGCCTATCCGGGACAGAAGGGGGCGGAAGTCCTTCATGATATCGATCTTCATGTGACGGCGGGCGAGACACTGGCGATCATCGGGCGGACAGGCAGCGGCAAGACAACGCTGGCAAGCCTCCTGCTGCGCCTCTACGACACAGGGCCGGACAGGATCCGCATCGACGGGCATCCGCTGACAGAGATTCCGTTGGCGGTGCTGCGGGAGAATATCGCGTTTGTGCCGCAGGATAATTTCCTGTTCTCCGATACGTTGGAAAATAATATCTCGTTCGGAATTCGTGACAGGAGCCGCGCGGATATCCACGAGGCGGTGGTGCAGGCCGCGAAGGACGCCTGCATCCACGATAACATTATGGAATTCCCGGACGGTTATCAGACGGTCGTCGGCGAACGCGGCGTGACGATCTCCGGCGGACAGAAGCAGCGCAGCTCGATTGCGAGAGCGCTTCTTAAGGACGCGCCGATCCTGATCATGGACGACGCGCTCTCAGCAGTGGATACGGATACGGAGAAGCAGATCCTTCACAATCTGCGTGTGAACCGGGCCGGAAGGACGACGCTGATCATCGCCCACCGGATCTCGACGATCCAGAACGCGGACCATATCCTGGTGCTGGACGACGGGCGCCGGGCGGAATATGGAACCCATGAGGAGTTGATGGAGCTGAACGGCATCTACCGCAGTATCTACGACAAGCAGCAGCTTGAGAAACAGCTGCAGGAGGAAGGGGGCGAGGTACGATGAGCAAAGACTCAAAGATGACGCGCCCGCATGTAAAGACTGATCTTGAGAAAGAGCAGAATCGGTCAGTAAGTCGTGACCCAAAACAAGAAGCACTATCAGCCGAGAACCTGGCGAAAGAAAATCAACCGAATAAGAAAGGGCTTTTCTCCAGATTAACATCCGGCGGCCACGCTGACGATACCGATACCCGCTACGAAGGCAACGCCCTCCTGCGCATGCTCTCCTACGTGAAGCCCTACAAGGGCGTGATGACGGTCTGTATGCTGCTGGTTCTGGTCATCACGGCGCTGGAGCTGTACAAGCCGATCCTGATCGGCAACGCCATCGACCTCTATATCACCGGCGATTTCGCGCCGGGCGAGATGGTCAGCGAGCGCTTCCGCGGCGTGCTGATCGCGGCGGCCCAGTATCTGGGAGTCCTTGTGGCGCTGTTCGTCTGCAACCGGGTCCAGTACCTGATGCTGCAGACCACCGGGCAGAAGATCATTTATGAAATGCGCAACCAGGTATTTGAGCATATCGAGAGCCTGTCCATGCGGTTCTTCGATCTGACGCCGGTAGGCAAGATCGTCACCCGCGCGACCAACGACGTGGAGTCGGTCAACGAACTGTACTCCAACATCCTGGTGCGGCTCTTCAAAAATGTGGTCAAGATCATCGGCCTGGCCGCGATCATGCTGTATCTGGACTGGCGGATGGCGCTTTGTTCGTTCATCATGACGCCGGTGGTGACGGTGCTGACGGTTATTTTCCGGGACATCGCCCATAAGACGTTCCAGATGACCAGAACGAAGATCACGGCGCTTAATACATTTCTGTCGGAAAATATTTCCGGCATGAAGATCACCCAGATGTTCCACCGGGAGAAGGAAAAGCACGAGGAATTCTGCGCGCGCAGCGAGGAGCTTTATCGGGTCAATTACCGGGAGATCATGGTCAACGCGATCTTCCGGCCGTCGATCTACATGGCTTCGATCGTTGCGATGATCATCGTAATTGCGGCGGGCAGCATCGGCGTGTTCAACGGCGTCCTGACGCTGGGAACCATGTACATTTTCATCCAGTATATCCAGACGTTCTTCGAGCCGATCCAGGAGCTGACGGACCAGCTGGCGACGCTGCAGTCGGCCATCGCGGCGGCGGAGAAGATATTCACGCTGCTGGACGAGAAGCCGCTGATCGAAGACCCGCAGGAGCCGGTAGTGCTTCCGGAGATCCAAGGACGGATCGAATTTAAAAATGTGTGGTTCGCTTACAACGGCGAGGATTATATCTTAAAGGACGTGAGCTTCACGATCGAGCCGGGGCAGAAGGTGGCCTTCGTCGGCGCCACCGGCGCGGGGAAATCGTCGATTCTGAACCTGATCGGGCGGTATTACGATATCCAGAAGGGCGAGATCCGGATCGACGGCGTGGATATCCGGACGATGACCCGGGACCAGATCCGCGGCGCGATCGGCCAGGTGCAGCAGGACGTATTTATCTTCACGGGAGACATCAAGAGCAATATCCGGCTGCGCAATGAGGACATCAGCAACAAGGAGATCCGGGAGGCGTCGCGGCAGGTAAACGCCAGCAAATTTATCGAGAGGCTCCCCCACGGCTACGACGAGCGGGTCAGCGAGCGCGGCTCCACATTCTCGGCGGGGCAGAGGCAGCTTCTGTCCTTCGCGCGGACGCTGGCTTACGATCCGGCGATCCTGATCCTGGATGAGGCGACGGCCAATATCGATACGGAGACGGAGCAGTGGATCCAGGATGCGCTGGAGAAGCTGATGGCCGGCCGGACCACGATCATGGTGGCCCACCGCCTGTCCACGATCCAGCATGCGGATAATATCATCGTCATGCATCACGGGCGGATCCGCGAGAGCGGGACGCATCAGGAACTGCTGGAAAAGGGCGGGATCTATAAGAAGCTGTACGAGCTGCAGAAGAGCGAGCAGGCGTGACGGGGCAGAGTAAAGACCGGCGGGAAACAAGCCGGCCTTTTGCTGCGGGAAAAGTCGTTGGAAGAACGGCTCATTTCCGATAAATGAACCGTTCTCCCAGCTGCATGATATGATATTTTCTGCCGGGATACAGCTCCCGCATATAGCCCGCGAAGATCAGGGGATTCTCCTCATTGCCCATGACCATGTCGTAATGCAGGGGGATCGTCAGGTCCGCGCCGATCCGCGACGCGAAATACGCCGCGTCCCGGCAGTCCATGTTGCCGATGATGCCGCGGCTGTGACGTTCGGTGTCAAGACCGTTGACCGGGATACAGGCGATATGGATTGGTGAAAATGCGCTCACGTCCCGGATCAGCTGCGGCGTGACCACCGTATCGCCGGAATGGTAGAGGCGGAGGGCGGAGCCGGATGGATGACCGGAAACGGAGGCGCTGCCGGAGGCCGGGGACGCATCCGCGGCGTCCAGTTCCAGCACATATCCCAGGTTCCGCTGGTCTCCGTTCGCATCGGTTACATAGGTCTCATGCGCCGCGGCGACCGGATGAAGGACCGCGCCGCGGGACAGCGGGATCGGTTCTCCGGCCCGCGCGCCCAGAAGGCTGGCGGCGGGCAGTCCGCAGCCGGTGAATTCACTGCCGGATAACCCGCAGCCGGTTAGGCCGGCGCGCTCCGGTTCAGGGACGACGATCCGGAGCCCGGGGTTGGCCTGAATAAGCGGAAGAAGGGTGGCGGGATTTATATGATCCGCATGGTTGTGGGAGCAGATCACGAAATCCAGCCCGCGGAAATCGCGGGGTTCGAAGGGAACCGGATAATTCCTCTGCGTCAGGCCGTCGTTGCCGCACAGGTCGTTCAGGACCGGATCAAAGCAGACGGTCATATCCTTCCAGCGGACTACGACGCCCATCTGGCCGATATACCAGAGTGCCAGCATGGAATCCGGAAGCGTAGTATCCGCGATCTCATTTAACAGATCTGTACCTTTTTTATACCATTCGTATTTCATAGAGAAAAATTCCCTCCTTTATTCAGATACCATCCCAGTTCGCCATCTTTCTTGACGATCATGCCGATGGAGGTCTCTCTCACGACGGATAACCGGTCGCCTGTATTCACTTCCAGAAGCGCGTCTGAATAATCGTCACACTGGACCGGCTTGCCGGGACGGCGGTAGAGAAGGTATTTCGGTGCCAGGAAAATACGGCCGGTGCTGTGATGGCGGAGCCGGACAAGGTCGTCCATTTCCTCCAGAACGTCCACGGAGCAGTCGAAATACCGCATATGTATGGTTGCCGTGCGGCCTTTCTGGGGGTAGGCCGCGGTAATCACCGGGAAATCATCGTAATGCGCAAACGTGGCCCGATCCATATCCTGCGCGCCGGCCGGAAGGATCAGGGCGTTGAGCTGCGCGCCGGCCTTTAAGGCGCAGCCGCCGTCGATGGCGACGATGCGCTTTTCGGCGTCGTAGATCGGCCCCATTGTGTCAATATCCGACCGGTACAGGGTGACCGGCCAGTGACCGGTGACGATATAGCGGGTAAAGCGCACATTTTCGAGGAGAAAAGCGTCCCGCTTTAAGCATTCCCAGGCATCCGTTTCGCGGAGCCGGACCAGGTCGTCGGTCGGGACGCCGGCGTGGGCGAAGATAAAATTCCCGGCGGTCAGAACCGTGGGAAGGTTTAAGAGCCAGTCGATCTCCCGGCGGCAGCGGGACAGCAGAGTCTGCTTTAAGGCGGGGACGCCGGACGGCGCTACGTCCGGGGAAATTCCCAGTTCATCCAACATATCCAGAAAAAGGCCGTGCTTCCAGACGTTTCGGTCATACTGAAGCGTATGGAGAAAACGCTCGTCGGAATCCGGATCCGTCCCGATCAGGTCGGCCAGACGGCTCATTTCCACATTGCCCATGGAGACAAAGACCGGATAACCTTCCGCGATCCGGTCCAGGATGAAGCGAACCGTGGCCAGGCTTTCGGGACCTTTTTCGATCATGTCGCCGATGATGAGGAGTGTGTCCTGTCTGGAAAAACGCAGCTTGTCCAATAGTCCCCGCAGGTAGTGGACATAACCGTGGATGTCGCTGACGGCGATCAGACGGCCGTCGGCGGAAGCAGGGGAGATTTCGCGGATCGTGGTTTTCATGGGATGATCCTCGTATATTATAAAGTAGTAGTGTTTATAGTCTCTCTCCAGGGACTGTGCGCTGTACTGCTTGAAATTTTACCATGCACAAAGAAAAAAGTTAAGCATTTTTTATTATAGAAGAGACACGGCAAAGAGACATAGCGGACATGGCCGGAAACGTACTATCTGGTATAGGCCAGCACCTCGGTGATGAATTTCTCAAGGAGGGTCAGCTGAGAGGGAGAGAGAGGACGGATCATCTGGACGATCCGCGCGACCTGCGCGGACGTATCCGGCGCCGGATCCATTTCAACCGGAATAATGTCTCCGATCTCCACATGGAGGATCTGGCACAGCCGGATGATCTTATCGATCGTGAAATTCCGCTCGCCGCGTTCTAACTGGGAATAGTACTGGGTGTCCAGCTCCAGAAGGCCGGAGAGCTCTTCCTGGGTCATGTTATTGAGAAGCCGGAGGTTCTTGATGTTCCGGGAAATGATGCCGGACGTCCCGCTTTTCATGCTGTATCCTCCTTTCTGCTGGCCGTTGGCCGGATACCAAAAGGATAAAGCAAAATTTATAAATATTTAAGATAAGATACGCTATATATACTATTGCAAAATGCTATATATTTATGCTATAATCCAAGTGCCAAATTCCGGGAATCTGCGCGAAAAAAATACAAAAAATAATAATAAATCGCTCTTGTGTTCTTCCGCGGGAAATGGTATGATGTACAATACAAAAGTGTCAAATTGTAGCAAATGTGAATTCAGTAACACATAAAGGAAGGAGAGACTACGATGAAGAATTTTCTGCAGAAAAAACCAATGCTCCTGCTTTGCGCATTGCTGCTGTTTTCTCTCGGCTGCATGGGAGTACTGGCTGTTGCGGAGCCGAAAGGCGCGGGTTCCACAGCAGAGACGGAAGTAATGACCGACGGCGCGGTGCCTCTGGCGAACGGCGCGGAGGACGAGATCGATACGGTCAAGACGGCGACGCCGTCGGAATCGCAGGCGCCGGAGGTGGAAACGAATACGGTTTCGCTGGATCCGGGCGCAGGCGAACTGGGTGAAATCGACGAAGTTCTGGTAGATGCCGCGACAGGCAGGATCCTGACCGAACTGCCGGATCCGACGCGTGAAGGATGGAAATTCGAAGGATGGTATACAGATAAAGCAACAGAAAGGCTTCTTACCGGTGGATATCCGACGGAGCCCGGTTCTGCGGTGCCGCGTGGCGACGATGAGGATCTTAAGGATACATTGCGGCAGGAGATGAAAGACGCCGGAAAGAATCCGACAGAAGTGGATAATATGTCTGATCAGGCAGTTTTAGCAGAGCTTAATCATTGGCTGGTTCTGCCGCATGGGGAGAAGGTAGTGAAAGACGGCAAGGTGAAGGAAGGCGTAGGTACGCTTTATGCAATGTATACGCCTCTCTCCTATACGGTCAAATATCATCACAACGGATGGAAAGGACAGACCGGAGCCTTTGAAGTCTCGGCGCAGTACGGAGCTCCTATATCCTCGTACAATCTGAATGTCCGGTCTGAATGGGCAGGACACACGCTGGAAGGATGGAGCCTGGAGCCGGACGGCGCAGTCGTATTGGAAGAGATGTCATCTCAAGGCGATACGGTCTACAGGATGGGAGAGGCTCCTCTTGTGATCCCGAAGAGCGGCAGGGTCATTGATCTTTATGCAGTCGGGGCGTTTCCCAAGGTGAAGGAGATTTCTGTGTATATGCAGAAAAGCACGCTCCGTCACGGTAAAGATGGCTGGCATGTACAATTGAACTACACGATATCTCCGAAGTCGGAACAGAATACGAACGTTACGTGGAGTGTGGACAGAAGTGATATCGCGAGCGTTACAGTCAATAGTAACAAGCTTTATGAGGCAGAGCTGGCCGTTGGCGGACCGTCCGCAATCAATGAAAGAACGGTTGTAACGGTAACGGTGACATCGGACAACGGCGTTTCCGGGTCCTGCCAGGTAGAGATCGCGCATAACTGGATAGAAACCTATTCCTATAAGCCGAATTGTAAGCACACGGGCTCTGTTACTTACAGGTGCAGCAGCTGCGAGCGCTCGTGGACGGAGAGTCTGGGCAAGACGGAGCATAAATTCGTACGTACGCACACGGCGGCGACCTGTACGACGGAAGGATATACCGAACAGGTGTGCAGTGACTGCGGTCTGAAAGAGATAACGGATAGGCAGCCCGCGACGGGACATACCTGGGGAACGGTTCAGGTCGTGTCGGGCTGCGGCGGCGCAGTAAAGACGAAAACCTGTACCGTCTGCGGATTTACGGAGACAGACGTGGATGCCAATGACGCCGCGCATCAGTGGGAACCCGAGATGACGGTTGATAAGGCGCCGACCTGCTCGGAGGCAGGGAGCCGGTCTTACCACTGCGCGGTATGCGGTCTGACCAAGGGAAGCGAAACCATACCGGCGAATCCGGATCTGCATCGCTGGGCCGAATGGCAAGTAACTAAGAAAGCACAGATTGGCGTCATGGGCGAAGAGTCCCGCCGGTGTTTAACCTGCCGGGATGTGGAGACCCGTGATATCGAAGCGCTTCTGCCGACAGTTGACAGCGTGGCGGCAGACAATTCTTCGAACAGCGGCGCAGCAACGCCTTCCGGCGATCCCGCTCCCGAGAGCGTCCCCAGCAGACCGTCCTCGTCCTCCGGCGGCAGTTCCGGCGGTTATAGCGGCGGTGGTTCGAGCGGCGGCTCCGGCGGTGGCGGCGGTGGCGGAAGCTCCCGCGGCGGTTCCGGCGGCGGCGCAGCAATGGCGGCGGCCGCGGGCCCGATGGCAGGTGCGGCATCAACGCCTCTTCCCGTCGTTCCCACGGCGGAGATCCGGGAAGCGCTTCCGAATTATGTAGAGGTAGGAACCTGGAGCAAGGCGACGGACGGCAGCTGGACCTGCAAGGACGAGAGCGGAAAGCCTTATACGAATCGCTGGGCGGCTGTGTATAATCCGTACGCCAATACCGCGGCGGCGGATGCGTACGACTGGTTCCGCTTCGACGAGACGGGCCATCTGATCGTAGGATGGTATGTGGATCCGGCAGACGGATGTACCTACTATATGAATCCGTCGTCAGACGGCACGCAAGGCAAGATGATGACCGGCTGGGTCGTGATCGACGGTAAGGAATACTATTTCAATCCCAGCTCCAACGGGCAGAGGGGCCGTATGTATAAGAATGAGATGACCCCGGACGGACATTTTGTAGGCCCGGACGGCGCGAAGATCCGGTAACAGCCTGAACCGTTAAGGAAAAGGCACAATAAGGAACATGTTTCAAGGCGGAGAATCCCGGCGATTTTCCGCCTTGTTTTGTGGAAATGACTGTCGCCTGGACGGCATTTACACTATAATATAGAATAAAGCATTGACTTTGCGGCCAAAAAGCGGTAAAAGTAAAAAGGAAAAATGTCGAATGAAAAGGTGAACAGCATGTATCAAATGGATTTTAGCAAACCGGAACACGTACATTTTATCGGAATCGGCGGCATCAGCATGAGCGGACTGGCGGAGATCCTGATGGATGAGGGATTTACGGTATCCGGTTCGGACTCGCATCCGTCGGAGATGACGGAAAGACTGGAGCGGAAGGGTGCGACGGTTTTTTACGGGCAGCGGGCAGAGAATATAACCGAAGGAATCGATGTGGTGGTCTATACGGCCGCGATCCATCCGGATAATCCGGAGCTTACGGAGGCGCGGATGAAGGGGTTGCCGATACTGACCAGGGCGGAGCTGCTTGGTCAGATGATGCGAAATTACCAGTATGCGGTCGGTATCGCGGGAACCCATGGCAAGACGACGACGACCTCCATGGTAGCCGAGATCCTGATGGCGGCGAATGCGGATCCGACGGTGACGGTCGGGGGAATTCTGGATTCCATCGGAGGCAATATCCGCCTGGGCGGTTCGGAAATGTTTGTGGCTGAAGCCTGCGAGTATACCAACAGCTTTCTTTCCTTCTATCCGAACCGGGAGATCATTCTGAATATCGAGGAGGATCATCTGGATTTCTTTAAGGATATTGACGATATCCGCGCTTCGTTCCGGCGGTTCGCGCAGATCGTTCCGGCGGACGGCGCGGTCGTGATCAACGCGGATATTGACCGGGTGGAGGAGATCGTGGAGGGACTTCCGTGCCGGGTCGTCACGTTTGGCCGTTCGGACCGCGCGCAGTACCGGGCGGAGAATATCGAATATGATGAATACGACAGGGCGAGCTTCGACGCGGTATGGACGGACGCTGACGGCGAAGCGGAAAATGGCGGCCGCGGGATGGAAGACGGCGGCGCGTCTTACGGCGGGAATAGAGCGGAAGCCTGCGCGGCCGGAGACGGCGGGACGGCGCGGCTGCGGATCCGTCTGGGAGTTCCCGGTGAACACAATGTTTATAACGCGCTTGCGGCACTTGCGCTGTGCAGAACGCTTTCTGTCGGTACAGAAGCGATACAGCAGGGCCTGGCGGGCTTTGCCGGCACCCGGCGGCGCTTTGAGAAAAAGGGAGAGGTCTGCGGGCTGACGATCATTGACGATTATGCCCACCATCCGCAGGAGATCGCGGCTACGCTGGCGGCGGCGAGACATTATCCGCATAAGAAGCTCTGGTGTGTTTTCCAGCCGCATACCTATACTCGTACGAAGGCGTTCCTGGATGCGTTCGCGCAGGCGCTTTCGGCGGCGGACGAAGTGATCTTGGCGGATATCTACGCGGCCCGGGAGACAGATACGCTGGGCATCAGCTCCGGAGATATTGCCGGGAAGCTCGAGGCGCTCGGAACGCCGGCCCACTATCTGGGAAGCTTCGACGCGATCGAAAAATTTATTTTAGAAAATTGTGTCAACGGCGATCTGTTGATAACTATGGGAGCCGGGGACATTGTAAAAGTAGGAGAAAACCTGCTGGGAATCTGACTTATCCACAACATCCACATAGTTTTCAACAGATTGTATGAGGAAAACTATGTGGATGTTTTTATTTACATAAACAGGTTGTCCACAATCTGTGAAAGGCAGTAAGAAACGGGAGTTTCTACAGAATTTGACATTTTTTGCAGGATTATGTAGACCGGTTATCCACATTATTCACAGTATCCACAGGGGACGGAATGGGAAGAGGGGGCCTATTTTCTTTTTCGGAAATGTGTGGTATGCTATGGAAAGAAGAAGAAAGACAGGGGATGGTATACCATGAAGAGCACGTTACAGGTAAAGGCCACGCTGGTGGATGACGAATTCATAGACCGGTATATGCCGGAGGCGAACGGAGAATATGTGAAGGTTTATCTGTATTTGCTGCGCCACAGCGACCGTGAGGTAACGGTGCTGGAGGCGGCGGACGCGCTGAACCACACGGAGTCGGATATTCGCCGTGCCCTGGCTTACTGGGAGAGGATGGGAGTGCTGACGGAGAGATGCGGGGAAGAAGCAGCCGCAGCGAACGCGGCCGTATCCGGGGCTGCCGCGGGAGCAGGACGCGCCGCATCGGAACCGGCCACGGACAGGGAGCGCGCCGGTGAGGAGAGAAGCGTTTCCGCGCCGGCCGCGGAGAGGAGCGCTAACGGCCTGCCGGATGCCAGGATACCGGCACAGCGGGAGTCGTACACGCCGGAGCAGGTGAAGAAGCTGTCGGAGGACGAAGAGTTTACCCAGCTTCTCTATGTGGCGCAGAAGTACCTGAATAAGGTGTTCACGCCCAGGGACTGCGAGGTATTCGCTTATCTGTACGACGGACTGCGGCTGCCGGCGGAGCTTCTGGAGTATCTGGTGGAGTATTGCGTCCAGGGCGGCCACGACAGCATCCGTTATCTGGAGACGGTGGGGCTTAACTGGCACGAGAAGGGGATCCATACGGTGGAACGGGCCAAGCAGTACACAGCGTCCTATTCGAATGAGGCGTTTGCCGTTATGCGGGCGTTCGGCTTGAGCGACCGCCGTCCCGGCAGTTCGGAGATGGAGACGATCCAGCGGTGGTTCCGCGAGTGGGGATTCACGAAGGATATGGTTTTGGAAGCCTGCGCAAGGACGCTGGCGGCTACGAATAAGCCGAGCTTTGCCTATGCGGACCGGATCCTTATGGAGTGGAGGAAAGCGAAAGCGCGCACGATGGAGGATGTGCGGAAGCTGGATGAGGCGAGGGAGAAGTTAAGGAGTGCGGAGGCGGCCGGAAAAGGCGGCCAGACAGCCGCGCAGTCCGCGGGAAGGACCGCCGGACAGGCGGCGGGGGAGAGCGTTCCTTCGGGAGGCCGGGGGACGTCGCGCACGGCTTCGTCTTCGGGGGCGCGGAACCGTTTCCATAATTTCGAACAGAGAGATACCGATTATGACGCGATCGTGCTGAGGCAGCTGAAGGAGCGCCTCGGGAAGCAGTAAAGCGGCGGCGCGGCGTTATTTCCGGCGGCTTAGCCGGGGGACGGCCGGGAAGCGAAAGCCGCGTCCGGGAGAGAAAGGAAGAGACATGCCGTTAAGCAATTCACAGTATCAGGCGATCATGAGGATCTATAATGAAAGGCAGTACGAGGACAAGCACGCCCAGGATCAGCGGCGGGCGGACGTCTACGAGCATGTACCGCAGATGAAGGAGTTGGAAGATCAGATCGCTTCCTGCGCGGCTGACTGCGCCCGGCTTCTGCTGAACGGGGAACCGCAGGCCGGACGGGAACGGAAGGCCTCCCTTAAGGCCCTGCGCCGGCAGAGGGAGGAGCTTCTGCGGCAGAACGGCTATGAGCCGGATTACATGGAGATGCGGTATCATTGCCCGGACTGTCAGGATACCGGCTATGTGGACGGGAAGAAGTGCCGCTGCTTTCTGAAGGAGCAGACCAGGATCCTGTACGCCCAGTCCAATATTGAAGATGCGCTCGGGAAGGAGAATTTCGCGTCGTTCTCGTTTGACGTATTCGATGGCAGCGAGGTGATCCCGGAACTGGATATGACGGTGGCGGAGTATATGCGCCAGGTCTACGGATGGTGCAGGGATTACGCGGATCATTTCGCCGAGAAGGGCGGCAGCCTTCTTTTTACCGGCGGAACAGGCGTCGGAAAGACGTTCCTTACCAACTGCATCGCGAAGGAGCTGATCGACGCGGGCCAGTCGGTGATCTACCTGTCGGCCAACGATCTGGTGGATATTTTTTCCGGCAACAAATTCCGCACGGATTCGGAAGAAGAGCTGCGGGATATGTACCAGTACGTGCTGGACTGCGATCTGCTGATCATCGACGATTTGGGGACGGAGTTAAATAACTCCTTCGTTTCATCCCAGCTGTTCTACTGCATTAATGAACGACTGGTGCGCGGGAAAGGAACGGTCATTTCCACGAATCTGTCGGTTTCGATGCTGCGGGATACCTATTCGGACCGGGTGTCGTCGCGGATCACCAGCGGGTACACGATTATACCGCTGTACGGAAAGGATCTTCGGACGCGGAGATAGAGGCCGACGGGGTCAGCTTTGACGCGTCGGATACGAATGGCTGGATCTCAGGGCGCCGTCTATGAGCGGCTGATTCAGAAGGTACCGGATACGAGCAGCTGGTTCAGAAGACGCCGGATACGAGTGGCTGGCAAAAGATTTCCGGCAGCAGTTTTAGACAGCGCGAAGGAGCAGTTCCGGCCAGGCAAAAGAAATCGAAGAAATATGTTCTGCCGTCTTGACGAGACAGATGGAAAAATGGTATAAAGATTACATCGCTCACGTTGTACTGCTTAATTGGAGGAAAACATGATATACGAAGAGAAGACCATTGAGACGATTCCGGTAGGGCCGCTGGGCCTGGTTCCGCTCCGCAGCATCCGGGAGCTGGGAGACAAAGTCAATGACTATCTGGTTACATGGAGGCATGAACGCGAGAGCGAGCATAAGTCAACGATTGCTTTCGCCGGTTATCAGAGGGATTCTTATATTATCGAGAGCAGAACGCCCCGGTTCGGTACCGGTGAGGCGAAAGGGACGATCGAGGAGTCGGTCCGCGGAGACGATCTGTATATTATGGTGGATGTCTGCAATTACAGCCTGACCTATTCGCTGTGCGGTCAGACGAACCATATGTCCCCGGACGATCATTTTCAGGATCTGAAGAGGATCATCGCGGCGGCGGCCGGTAAGGCCCGCAGGATCAATGTGATCATGCCATTCCTGTACGAGGGCAGGCAGCATAAGCGTTCCGGGCGCGAGTCTCTGGACTGTGCGCTGGCGCTGCAGGAGCTGGCGAATATGGGCGTGGAGAATATCATTACCTTTGACGCCCACGATCCGCGGGTGCAGAACGCGATCCCGCAGATCGGATTCGAGACGGTGCAGCCGATCTACCAGTTTATCAAGTATCTTCTGAAGGTGGAGACGGATCTTCAGATCGACAGCGACCATATGATGGTCATAAGCCCGGACGAAGGCGGTATGACCAGAGCGGTGTATTTCGCCAATGTACTCGGGCTTGATATGGGTATGTTCTATAAGCGCCGCGACTATACGCGGATCGTTAACGGACGCAATCCCATCGTGGCGCATGAGTTTCTGGGATCGGAAGTGGAAGGCAAGGACGTGCTGATCATCGACGACATGATCTCGTCGGGCGAGAGCATGCTGGATGTGGCGAAGGAACTGAAGCGGCGAAAAGCCCGCAAGGTATTCGTATGCGCGACGTTCGGCCTGTTTACCAACGGCCTGGCCCAGTTTGACAAGTATTACGAAGACGGCCTGATCGACCGGATCCTGACGACGAACCTGGTATACCAGACGCCGACCCTCCTGTCGAAGCCGTATTATATCAATGTGGATATGAGTAAGTATATCGCGCTGATCATCGATAATCTGAACCACGACGCTTCCTTAAGCGAACTGCTGAATCCGACGAAGAGGATCAACCGTCTGCTTGCGGCGTACCGGGAGAAGAATGCGCAGAAGTAGGAAGCCGCGGAAGGGCGGCTGAAGCGGGGAGTGGAAAGCGGTTGGAGCCGAAAGGCAGCAGGAGCCGGAAAACATAAGGAACCGGCCGGCGCAGCCGGAAGCTTCTCAGGCGTCCGCCGACCGCTGCAGCGTAAAGATGAATTCCGTGCCGACGCCCTCGGTGCTGATAACGTCGATGGTTTCACCATGATTCTGAATGATCTCTTTTACAATGGACAGGCCCAGGCCTGTCCCTTTTTTGTCCCGGCCGCGGGACAGATCGGTCTTATAGAAACGCTCCCAGATCTTCTTCTGGCTGTCTTTGGGGATTCCGATGCCGGTATCCTTCACGGAGACGAAGACCTTCTCGTAGCGGATGGAGGTCTGGATGAAGATCGTGGAATTGTGGTGGCTGAATTTGATCGCGTTGTCGATCAGGTTATAAAGGACCTGCTGAATCTCACCCATATCGGCGTAGACCATCGTGGAGCTCTCGGAGAAGGTCAGATCCAGGATGATGTTTTTGGCGTTGCAGGTACCTTCGAAGCTGGCGGCCGTGTCCTTAATGACCCGGTTGATATCGAAATTGGTGCGGGTAAGCTGTCCCTTTAAGTCCAGGGAATTCAGCGTAAGAAGCCCCTGGGTCAGCTTGTTCAGACGGTCGGTTTCGGAGATGACCAGATGGAGATATTTGTCCTGAAGCTCCGGAGGAATCGTGCCGTCCAGAATGGCTTCCAGATATCCCTTGATCGAGGTCAGCGGCGAACGGAAGTCATGGGAGACGTTGGCAATGAAATTCTTCTGGTATTCGTCACTCTTCTCCAGCTTCTCGGACATATAGTTCAGCGTATCGGCCAGATATCCTACCTCGTCTTGGGTGTGCAGTACGACGCGGTGCTGCAGATGGCCTTCGGCATATTCCTTGGCGGCGTCTGTGATCTTGCGCAGCGGGAAATACACCGAGATCGTGAAGACCAGAAGGATGATCAGCGACAGTCCGAATATGATACAGAAGGTTACATAAAGTACATTGAGCACCTGATCCCGCAGATGGATGAGCTCGCAGATGGACAGATGGATCAGTACATAGCCGTGGGTGACGTAATTGCCGGTGATAGGGGCGCAGACGCTTAAGACGTCTCCGCTAAAGCTGTTGTGGTAGTTTCCCAGCGCGTAGCCCCGGTTGCCGGTGAAGGTGGGATCGAAATTCTCGATAACCGTGGATACGCGGGCGCCGTGAACGCTGTCCTCCACTACGGTTCCGCGGGTATTCACGATCCAGATCTCCGTATGGAGATAGGCGGACATGGCTTCCACTAACGGCTGGGTATAGTCCTCGGAATGGACGGTGCCCCGGTAGATACCGGAATAGCGGGAGGCCAGAAGACTGGCCTCGTCGTACAGATTCTCGGCCCTGGTGGACAGAAGGATCCGATAGGTCCAGTCGGAGGCCACGGTAGCGATGACGGTGAAGCTCAGGATGCCGAACACCAGATAGCCCAGTATGAACTTGTAGTAAAGGGAATATTTGCGCTTCACCGCTTCACCTCGAATTTATAGCCGATGCCCCAGACGGTAGTCAGGGCCCAGTTCTCGTTATCCTTGATCTTCTCGCGCATCCGCTTAATATGTACGTCCACCGTGCGGGTGCCGCCGATGTATTCGTAGCCCCAGATGTGGTCCAGAAGCTGTTCGCGTGTAAATACCTGGTTCGGAGACGAAGCCAGGAAATAGAGAAGTTCCAGTTCCTTTGGCGGCATATCGATGGACTGGCCCTGGTAGATGACCGAGTAATTGGTCAGGTTCACAATAAGGCCCGGATATTCCACGTACTCGCCCTGCTGGTCGGTACCCGGTGCGGGAGAGGCCGCGGGAGCCGTCTGATAGCGGCGCAGGACCGCCTTGACGCGGGCGACCAGCTCTTTGGAGTCGAAGGGCTTGATCATATAATCGTCGGCGCCCAGCTCCAGTCCCAGGACCTTGTCGAAGATCTCGCCCTTGGCGGACAGCATGATAATGGGCACCTGGGAGGAAGCGCGCAGCTCGCGGCAGACCTGGTAACCGTCGATGCCGGGCAGCATCAGATCCAGAAGAACGATATTGGGACGGAATGCGGGGAAGACCCGCAGGGCATCCTCTCCGTCTAAGACGATCTTCGTCTCGTAGCATTCCTTAGTCAGATAGAGGGAAATAAGCTCCGCAATGTTGGCGTCGTCGTCAACGATCAGGACTTTCTGTTTTTCAGCCATGGTTAATCTCCTTTATATAAGAATCGTCGTGCTGCGGCCGCGCCGTCCGCACTCCTCCGGGCGGAGGGCGCGGACGGCGGATCTATTTGAAAACAACGATCGTTACGCCGGCGTCGCCTTCTCCGAACTCTCCGAGGTGGAAATCCTGGACGTAATTCAGCCGTTTCAGCCGCTTGTGGACGGCGTTCCGAAGGGCGCCGGTGCCCCGCCCGTGAACGATCCGGACCTGGGGCAGGTGGGCCAGATAGGCGTCGTCCAGATACTTGTCGAGAAGAGGAATGGCCTCGTCCGTGGTCTTGCCGATCAGGTTGATCTCCGGCGAGACGGAATAGGACTTGGACATCTTGATGCTGCCCGCGCCGGTGTTATGGGAGTCGCGGCCGCGGCTGCCGGCTGCGGAGCCGGAGAAACCGGAACTGCCGCTTCGGCCGCCGGCTGCGCCGCCTGTGCGGATGGCGCCGTTTCCGCCGTCTCCGTCCGGGCCGGTGATCGTGGCTTCGTCGATCATCTCCAGATCCTTGATGTTCACCTGGGAACGCAGGATCCCCATCTGAACGAAAAGGTCGCCTTTGGCGTTGGGCAGCGTGCTGACTGTGCCGGTCAAGTTCAGCGGCAGTACCTTTACAGCGTCGCCGACGCGGATCGTGCGCGGGGAAATGGTCTTCTTCGGGCCCTTCGCCCTGACGGCCAGCTTTTCATCCACTTTATTCATCTGTTCCCGCAGCTTCGCCCGTTCGGCTTCCAGCTCCCTGCCGACGCCGGAGGAGGAGGCCAGCCTGTTGATGTTCTTGATGGTCTGATCGGCGGTCTCCTTGGCCTCTCGCAGGATGCGCTGGGCTTCCTCGTTGGCCTGCCGCAGGAGCTTTTCTTTCCGCTCGTCGAGACGTTCCTCCTTCTGGGAGAGGCGTTCCCGCAGGCGGGCGGCTTCTTCCTTGTAGGCTTCCGCCTCCGCCTTTTCCTTCTCGATCAGGACGCGGCTTTCCTCCAGGTGGGCCAGCATATCCTCAAACGCTTCGTCGTTGGACTCCAGATGGGTTCGGGCGTCCTCGATGATAAAGTCCGGCAGGCCCAGCTTCTTCGAGATCGCGAAGGCGTTGCTCTTACCGGGAAGGCCGATCAGCAGCCGATAGGTCGGCTTTAAGTCTTCCACGCTGAACTCGCAGCAGGCGTTCTCCACGCCCGGCGTGGTCAGCGCATAGACCTTCAGCTCGCTGTAATGGGTCGTGGCCATGGTCCTGCATTTCATATTGTGAAGGAAGGTCAGGATGGAAATGGCCAGCGCCGCGCCTTCCGTCGGATCCGTGCCCGCGCCCAGCTCGTCAAAGAGGCACAGAGAATCGGAATCCGCTTTATCAAGAATCGACACAATATTTGTCATATGGGCGGAGAAGGTGCTTAAGCTCTGCTCGATGCTCTGCTCGTCGCCGATGTCCGCGAACACCTCGTTAAAGACCGCCAGCTCCGAACCGTCGAAGGCAGGGATATGCAGGCCTGCCTGGCCCATCAGGGTGAACAGGCCCACGGTCTTTAACGACACGGTCTTGCCGCCGGTATTGGGGCCGGTGACGACCAGAAGATCGAACTCGCGGCCCAGGTGGATATTGATCGGAACCACCTTCGCCGGGTCCAGAAGCGGGTGCCGCCCGTCTTTGATGTTCAGCCAGCCGTCCTCGTTAAATTTCGGCTCGCTGCCTTTATAATGACGGGACAGGGCCGCTTTGGCGAAGATAAAATCCAGCCGCGCCAGCACCTGCTGGTTGACGCGGATCTCCTCGGTGTGCGGCACGGTCTGGTTGCTCAGCTCCGCCAGCACCGCCTCGATCTCCTTCTTCTCCTGGATCTCCAGCTCCCGCATCTGGTTGTTCAGCTGCACGACGGCCATGGGCTCGATGAAGACGGTGGAGCCGGTGGAAGACTGGTCGTGGATCATGCCGGAGACCTGGGACTTATGCTCCGCCTTTACCGGGAGGCAGTAGCGGCCGTCCCGCATGGTGATGACCGCATCCTGCAGATAGGTACGGTTGGAATTCAGGAGCGCATTTAACTGGTTATGGACCTTCTCGGCAATGGACCGCATGGATCGCCGCACCCGGCGGAGACCGGGACTCGCGTCGTCGCTGATCTCCTCCTCGGAAAGGATGCAGCGCTTGATCTCATTATTCAGGGACGTTAACGGTTCCAGCATGCGGAACATCTCCTCAAGGGAATCGTCCGGGATTTCATCGCTTTCTTCATGACGGCCGTAGGCCCTGGCCCTAGCCGCGATGGTCAGCATGGCGCTGACGGACAGAAGCTCCGGGACGGAGAGGGAGCTGCCGATCTCCAGGCGCTTTAACGAAGCGCCCACGTCCTTTAAGCCGGTAAACGATAGGCTGCCCTTTAAGCGCACTCGGGTCAGCGCGTCGGAGGTCTCCTTCTGGGCCCGCGTGATCTCATCGATATCCGTAAGAGGAACCAGGGCCTGGCACTGGGCGCGGCCTAAAGGCGAACTTGCGTAGCCGGCCAGCAGGGAAATGATCTTATCATATTCAAGAGTCTTTAATACTTTCTCATTCATGTCTTGTCCTTACTTCCTTCGGTCCGGTGTTTCGTCCTCACTTCGTTCGGACGCCGACGTATAATCTCTGAAGAGATTATACCATAGATATCTGTGTTGTGCCTTCTGTTTTTCTTAAAAACTTGAAAAATATCGCAAAAAAGGGGCGCGGGCCACGGTTTTGCTTGCATAAATCGGCATCAGAATTTATAATAGAGGCAGATTCTCTGAAAGGAGAGCAGGCATGTCGGATAAAAATGGTTCCGACCGGGAACCGGAGAGGAAACGCCCGTTTATACGTGAGAAGGTGGCGAAGCCGCCGAGAACGAAAAGGCAGATGGCATTCCGCGTATTTGCCTATGTAGTTCTTGCGGCCATCGCCGGGATCGCGGCGGGGGTAAGCTTCGCCGTGGCGGGACCTCTCGCGGAGCGCTACCTGGTACCGACGACTGCCGCTCCCACGGCGCCTACCGTGACGATCCCTACGGATACGGAGACCGTTCCGGAACCGGCGGCGTCCACAGGGACGGCGGCGCAGCCCGAACCGGTACCGCCGTCCGAGACGGAGGAAGAGACGGCGCCGTCCGAGACGACGGAGCAGCCGACGACCGAGACGGAGACAGAGCCTGAGACGACGGAACCGATCGAGGACATTCTCCAGTCGGCTATCGAGCAGTACAAATATACGGTTGACGATCTGGACTCCATGTATACCTCCCTGCGCGGGGTGGTAACCGCCGCGAACGACGGCATTGTAACGATCCATTCGGTCCGGCAGGAGCTGGACTGGTTCGATAATCCGATCGAGACCGCCGGACTTTACGCCGGCGCGGTGATCGCCGCGACGGAGCAGGAGATGATGATCCTCACGCCGGCGGCGGCGATCGAGAACGCGGATACCCTCCGCGTCACATTTGCGGACGGCAACGAAGCGGACTGTACGGTGCGGCAGACGGACAGCCTTACCGGGATGGCGGTGGTCAGCGTGGAGCTGGGCGCGCTGGACGAATCGACGAAGGCGCGGGCCGCGGCCCTTCCGCTGGGGAATTCCTTCCTGACCAAACAGGGCGACGTGGTTATTGCCGTGGGGGCTCCTGCGGGAGCGGTGCATTCCAGCAGTTACGGATCGATCGCCAATATTGTCCGCAACGTGCAGATCCCGGACGGCGTCACGCGGCTTCTGTACGCGGATGTGGCGGCCGACGCGGCGTCAGGAACATTTCTGCTCAATACGACGGGCGAGCTGATCGGATGGGTGACGGATGAATACGAGAGCGTCAGCGGCATAGCGGTCGTCCGGGCTATTTCCGACTATAAGACAATGCTTGAGAAGATGTCCAACGGGATTCCGCTCCCCTACCTGGGGATTCTGCCGCAGGAGGTCAGCGAGGCGATGAAGGAGAGCGGCATGCCTGCCGGAATCTACGTATCGGAGTGCAGCATCGACGGACCGGCTTACGACGCGGGAATCCAGAGCGGGGATATTATCGTGCGGATCGGCGATACGGATCTGGAGAAGATAAGCGAGTACCAGACGCAGATAGCCGCTTTGAATAAAGGAGACACGACGACGGTTGTGGTTCAGCGGAAAGGCGCTGATGAATATATTGAACTGGAATATCAGGTGAACGTGGGAGCCAGGTGATGTACCTGGCTTCCGCTGACCGAAGCGGCGGACCCGGCAGATTGGCCGGCCTGTCGGGCGGCGGCGTTCACGCGGCAGCAGGAGATATTCGGGAAGGCAGGAAAGGCATGAAGTATATCGAATCGCTGAAAGAGGGCATGCGGATCTCGGAGGTGTATCTGTGTAAGAGCAAGCAGATCGCCCAGACCAAGACAGGCAAGGATTACGGCAATCTGGTGCTGCAGGATAAGACCGGGACCATCGATTCCAAGATCTGGGATCTGGGATCGCCCGGAGTGGGCAGCTTCGAGGCGCTGGATTATGTACGGGTGGACGCGGACGTGACGATGTTCCAGGGCAACCACCAGCTGAACGTCCGAAGGATCCGCAAGGCGGACGAGAGTGAATACATTCCCGCGGATTATCTGCCGGTCAGCAGCAGGGATATCGGGAAAATGTACGCGCAGCTGCAGGATCACGCGCGCTCCCTTAAGAACCCGTACCTGAACCGGCTGGCGTCGTCGTATTTCATCGACGATCCGGAGTTTGCGAAAGCATTTAAATTCCACAGCGCGGCCAAGAGCGTCCATCACGGCTTCGTGGGAGGGCTTCTGGAGCACACGCTGAGCGTGACGGACATTTGCGCGTATCTGGCGGCCCATTATCCGGAACTGAACCGGGATCTGCTGGTGTGCGCGGCCATGTTCCATGACGTCGGGAAGCTCCGTGAGCTGTCCGTCCTGCCGGAGAATGATTATACAGACGAGGGACAGCTGCTGGGACATATTATCATCGGCGCGGAGATGGTGCGGGAGAGGAGTCTTTCGATCCCTGGTTTCCCGGAGAAGCTGCGGACCGAGCTTCTGCACTGCATCCTGGCCCATCACGGCGAACTGGAATTCGGCTCGCCGAAGAAGCCGGCGCTTCTGGAGGCGCTGGCGCTGAGCTTCGCCGACAATATGGACGCCAAGCTGGAGACGATGATCGAGGCGATCCGGGCCGGCGGGGATAATAAGGGCTGGCTGGGGTATAACCGGTTTTTGGAGACGAATCTGCGGAAGACGTCGGAGTGAGGTGCCAGGAACGGATATTGTGACTTCGGGAAACAGCGGCCGGGAAGACCGGGATTGTGGAGACAGAACCGAAGATGACGAGGCAGAAACGTGACTGGTGCGGGAGTGTCAGGAGAAGTCATAGAAATATGAGCAGCGCGTCACGGGCGTGTTGTCCGTATGAAACAAAATGAGCTGTCCGTCCGAAATCAGCGGGCGGCAGCTCATTTTGTTTCTAATGAGAGGTTAAAGGTATGTCTATGTAAAAAGCAGCGTGGCTTGAATTGTTAGTCGAGGCCGCCCTGGTATGCGCCATCCAAACCGGCCCCATTTCCGAGTCTCCGCCGGGCGGCCCGCCGCGTAATGCAGCTCACGGGTGTCAGCGCGCCGACCGTATGAATCATTCTCTGGAATGATTCTATGATAGCAGGAAAATGTGACCAGATTTTGTTTAATTGATGAAAGAAATCTAAATATCCTTACGAAAAGCGAAATATAGAGAGAAGAAAATACGGAGGGGCTGGGGAAGCGCAGCGGGAGTGAATGGGATTGCGAGCTGAGGGAGCGGGCAGATAGAAAGTTGAAGAAGCGAACAGGTGGAAAAACTGCAGACAGCGCGGACAGGCTGGATTTGAGACGTTGCAGTCAACACGAATGGGCTGAGAATTAAGACGCAGAGGCCAGCACGGACAGGCTGAGAATTAAGACGCGGAGGCCAGCACGGATAGGCTGAGAATTGAGACGCGGCAGACAAGTTGAGGGATGAGAAATCGCAGAGGGCAATAGACGCCGGCAGAAGAACAATAGCAGTATAGGAGAAGAGGAGCAAAATATGGACGACAAAACTGTCTGGAAGAAAAACGACCGCTTCACGGTGACGATCGAGGATCTGTCGGAGGACGGCTCCGGTATCGGCAAGACGGACGGATATATCTGGTTTATCAAGGACACAGTCATCGGCGACGTAGTCGAGGCGAAGGCGATGAAGACGAAGAAATCCTACGGCTTCGCGCGGTTGGAGCGGGTGATCGCCCCGTCCCCAAAGCGGATCACGCCGGCGTGCCCGGTAGCCCGGCAGTGCGGCGGGTGCCAGTTGCAGGCGATGCGTTATGAGGAAGGGCTGAAATTCAAAGAGAAGAAGGTGTTCGAGAATCTGCGGCGAATTGGGGGGTTTGAGAATCTGCGGCGGGCGGAGGAGCCGAATGCGGAGACGGATGACACGGACAGGCTTTTTGCGAGTGAAGGTTGTGCAGATGCTTGCGGCGGGGAAAGTGTGGCCGCGAGTGACGCGGTTATGAGCCTCAAGAAAGATTCTTTCATGTGCAGCAAAGATGTGAACACGAGCGACGATGCAGATTCAGACGCGGCTATGCGCGCTAAGGAAGGCATAGCTATGCCCGATGATGACGATGCAGATATTGCCGCAGAAGAGAATGCCGTCGAGAAGACGATTCCATTTTACCCGATCATCGGCATGGACAACCCCTGGCGCTACCGCAATAAGGCCCAGATCCCCTTCGGCCTCGACAAGAACGGCGAGATCGTGACCGGGTTCTACGCGGGCCGGACCCACGCGATCATCGGGCACGACGACTGTCTGCTGGGCGTGGAGGAGAACCGGCAGATCCTCTCGGTCATCAAACAATATATGCGCGAGAACCATATCGCCCCCTACGACGAGGAGACGCGCCGCGGCCTGGTGCGCCACGCGCTGATCCGCAAAGGCTTCCG
>CANQBX010000062.1 GCA_947589095.1 uncultured Lachnospiraceae bacterium | reverse complement strand
TTCCGGTTCCTTCCGGCTCACCCCTCCACGGCTTCGCTCCGCTGCAGGACGCTTCTGGCACGCCAGTCCACGGCTTCGCACCGTTTCCGGTTCCTTCCGGCTCACCCCTCCACGGCTTCGCTCCGCTGCAGGACGCTTCTGGCACGCCAGTCCACGGCTTCTCACTGCTTCCGGTTCCTTCCGGCTCACCCCTCCACGGCTTCGCTCCGCTGCCGGACACATTCGGCTCGCTAACCGGGTCCGCCAATCCTGCATTATACACCTTCCACGCCTCGCCGCCGATCAGCCCGCTTAACGATCTGCGCGGCTGTCCCAGAGGCTCGTGGACGGAGGCCTCCATGATCTGAAGCGACCGGGCCAGGCGCTCCCGAACCGACTGCTCGCTTACCGATCCCAGCTCCATTTCCCGCCCAAGCATGACCTCCGATATCGAAAGGCCTGTTTCCCGGCACAATTCATACAATTCTTTCCCGCTGGCAAAATCCATACTCATGTCATTCTTCTCCTGGCGCATCATTTTAAATCTGTATCAGCATGAGCTCGTGTACCAGTTCATTCTCCCGGATCTCCTCCAGGAAATAATCCGGTATATTTTCATCCGATTCCACGATCAGATAGCCGGTGCCGCCCTTATAATCCCGGTAAAGCCGCATGAACGCGATATTGACGCCGTGGCGGCTCAGCACGTTCGTCACATGAGCCACCACGCCGGGCCGGTCCGCGTGCTTGACGATCAGCGTACTGTAAATACCGGTAAATACCACGTCGATATCATTGATCTGCACGATGCGGATCTTGCCGCCGCCCACCGACTCGCCGCGGATCGTCTGAACCTGCCCGTCCGGGCTCTCCAGCCGGATATCCACCGTGTTCGGATGGGCGGTCTTCGTCTTGTCGTCCCATGTAAAATGGTACTTGATCCCGGCCGCGTCGGCCAGCGCGTAGGAATCTCGGATCCGCACGTCGTCCGTACCGAAGCCCTGGATGCCGCCCAGCAGCGCCTTATCCGTGCCGTGCCCACGTCCGGTCTGGGCAAAGGATTCATACAATGTAAAATCCGCCTTCGCGATCGGCTTTGAGAAAAGCTGGTACGCCAGCAGAGCGATATTCACCGCTCCCGCCGTGTGGGAGCTGGACGGTCCGATCATGTTGGGACCGATTACGTCAAATACACTGATGTAATTCATGAAATACTCCTTTTACAAACCCGCGAACGCATTCCTCAGCCCAGCGGCCCCAGCGGGCCACCCGATACCGATTCCTCCGGCTTCTGCGCGGATCCCAGCTGTTCCTTCGCGTACTCCCGCAGGACCCCGCACCAGACGTCGTACGCCTCCGGAGTCTGGTGCACGAATTCATCGCTGCAGTATATTGCGGCCAGGTCCCCTCCTTCATCCGCCAGATGAGGCGCCAGATCCACATAACCCCATCCGTTGTCCGCCGCAAGCCTGCGCAGCGACTCGTTGTACGCACGGATATTGTCATTGTTCAGCTTATTCTTCGCCTTTCCGCGAAGTACATACGTCATGCTGATCAGATGGATCTCCGCATCCGGATTCAAAGCTTTAATATTCGCGACGATCGCTTTGTAATTCTCGCAGGTTCCTTCGATCCCGCTGATATTCAAATCATTCATTCCGAAAAGAAGAAATACCTTCTTCGCCCCCATCAGAGCGATCGATTCCCAGATCTGCCTCTTCTGTCCGGCATACATCGGATGGAGGCTCTTCTGCGTCACCGGTTCCAGCGCATGGGATGTCGAATAGCTTCCTGCCGCCAGAAACTGGATCCGGCTCAGCCAGGTGCCCGGCCGCCTCATGGCGTAATTGCGGAAGCCCAGCATGATCGAATCGCCCACCATCACGGAATTGTCAAAATACGCGTCGATTTCTTCCTCCGAATATGCCGGCGCCGCGGTTTGATCTCCCGCGGCATCGGTTCCTGTCTGCGTCTCAGAAGAACCGCTTCCTGTCCCCTGGTCCGTCCCTCCGGCTCCCAGCGGGCCCAGAGGGCCTCCCCCTGTCTCCGTAACTGCGCCTCCGACTCCCTGCGAACCGGGAGCTTCGTCCTCCTGCACTGCAGCTCCCAGCGGACCAAGCGGACCGTTCCCCAGTTCCGCGGATACCGCCGGCAAAGGCGCCATTACCGCCATAAGCACCGCCATACCGATGGCGCATTGCTTCCGAATCAAATCGTACTTCTTCATGGATCTTCTCCTCCGTACATTCTTATTAATAGATTGCCCGGATCCCCAGGTCGGAATCCAGCGTATTCATATTATATAAAATAAGAATATCCGTAACGCCGGGATGTTCCCCGATAAAATTCGAAGGTCCCAGCCGGTACGACCGCGTGTCAAACACATAGATCTTACGGAAATGACGTGTCAGAAACGGTACCAGACTGTTGGCGTAGCTGTCCTTCAAAAGCACCAGCTCCCGATCCGATTCCGCCGTTTCATTGGTAATCTCGATCAGCGAGTGAAGATTATCAAGGAAAAGCGAATACTTGTCCTTCTGATCCACATAATCCAGATTGTAGAGACTGCCGCTTACCGTTTCGGTATCCGTGTAGTTCACAGTGAGACGGTCCTCCGGATTCGAATAGATCGTGATCGTATCGCCGGGCAGCATATAGGCATTCACCTTCGAATAAACGGTCCCCTTAAATTCCGTAGTCACCGTCTGCGCATTCATTTCCTCCAGCGGAACCGGTTCAAACCCCAGCTCCCGGCAAACGGCAAGATAGCCGGCGTATGCGCCGTAGGTCGTCCAGTGATGATCCAGCCGGTAATAGATCTGGCCGCTCATTGCCGCTTCTCTCAAAGAATTGCTGCAGTCGATCATCCGGATACCGGACAGCTCGCCCAGTCTGGCGATCGTGTCCATCTGGTCATAGGAAGACTCCGGCAAATGTTCCGGCAGGTGATCCGCCAGGATGCAGAACGCCGTAGGCACCAGCATGAGCCGGAGATTCAGGCTTCTTCCATCCGCAGCCTCCATATCGCCGATCTTTCCCGCAAAGGTATGAAGGATCTCTCCTATCTTCTCCGTGTTGACCGGCTCCTCATAACGCTCGATCAGATAACCGTCATCGGCGATACAGACGCCGCCGATCTCACGGCGGCCCTGCAGAAGCTCCGCCTGTGTCTTAAGTTCCATGAAGGAATCGCGGCCCGGAAAATGATCCGACAGATAATCGCTGATATCCGACATATACTGTCCGCTGCGCAGATTCTCCCAGCCCAGCGAAGGAAGCTTTGCCAGGTACCGATTTTCATTTTCTGAAAATGTCTTTTTCGGAAGCAGCGCAAAGCCAGCCGCCAGCACCAACACCATCCCCGCCAGAAGCCACGCCGTGATCTTCCGAATCCGTTTTTCTCCTGTCATTCTGCTCCTTCCCCGTAAACTTTCGGGCGCCGCAGAAGCGGCCCATCATATATCCGCAAAATACAATTCACATCGTTTCGCATTTCCGCCGGTCCGGCCGTGATCCGGCCGGCCGTATCTGCCCGCTGCGTTCCGGAAGATCCGCCGGCCGGATCCGCAGGCCGCAGGATCAAAAGCGGAAATACAGAAACGGATTATAAGTATCGCTCACCAGATACGCCGTTGCCAGAAGAAACAGGCCTATATACCCTGCCGCTCCCACGCAGGCCGCGACAGCCCGTCCGCCGGACGGCAGTTTCTTAAGTTCCTCCCGGATCCCGGGATAAACAGGGAAGGCCAGCGCAGCCGCGCATACCAGCAGCACTCCGTAATTCTTCAGATACCACAGGCACTCGCCGCCCCACAGGCGGTTGCCCCCGGCGCCCGCCATCAGCAGCAGATAATTTCGCAGCGCGGCTCCGTCGTCAAATGTAAAGATTACGAATCCGACCACTACGATCACCAGCGTATACAAATGCCTCAGAACCTTCGGCAGCTTCTCCAGCTTCTTCCCCCACACGTATTTCTCCAGGATCAGCAGCACGCCGTAATACAGCCCCCATAATACGAAATTCCACGCGGCGCCGTGCCATAGTCCGGTCAGGAACCAGACGACCAGCATATTGCGCAGATGCTTCGCCGTACCGGCACGGTTTCCGCCCAACGGAATATACACGTAATCGCGGAACCAGCTGGACAGAGAGATATGCCAGCGCCGCCAGAAATCCGTCACCGACACGGCTGCCAGCGGATACCGGAAATTCTCCGGAAAATGGAATCCCAGCATCCAACCCATGCCGATAGCCATGTCGCTGTACGCGCTGAAATCAAAATACAGCTGCAGCGTGAACGCCGCCGCCCCCAGCCAGGCCGTGGCCACAGAAGTCCGGGCCATTTCCAGCGCTCTGATATTTTCCCAGAGAACGCCTGCCTGATTGGCGATCAGCACCTTCTTAAAAAGCCCCTGCATAAAGCGCAGGATGCCATTTTCCGCCTCATCCCGCCGGATCCTGCGGCTGTGCAGTTCCCGGTTCACCGTTGAAAACCGGACGATCGGTCCCGCGACCAGCTGCGGGAACATGGACACATAAGTAAGATACGTCAGATAACTCGGCTCCATGGGCACCTGTCCCCGGTACAGGTCGATGATATAGCTCATGCTCTGGAACGTAAAAAAGCTGATGCCCACCGGAAGCCGCAGACCCAGCGCCGGAATGGAAGCGCCCAAAAGCCGGTTCAGCGTGCCGGTCAGAAAATCCGCGTATTTGAAAAACGCCAGAACCGACAAGTCGACCGTCACAGAGGCGGTCAGAAAAAGCCTGCGCCGCGTCCCTGTCGTACCGAATCTCCCCATCAGACGGCCGTTGGTATAATCCACCGCCGCTGTAAAAAGCATCAGAACAACATATACCGGTTCTCCCCACGCGTAGAAGATCAGACTGAACACGAGCAGGATCCCGTTTTTCATGGAAAACGGGACCGCGTAATAGAAAAGCAGGCACAACGGCAGAAAAAAGAACAGAAATGGAATACTGCTGAATACCATCTCTTCTTCCCGCCTTACTGAAGACCCGCTTCAATGACCGCCCGGATCGCGTCGGCGTTTTCGGAAATCACCAGCCAGACATAATCCCCGGTCTGCTGCACGGCGCTCCTGCTCACGATATCATACTGGTCGGGAAGATAATTCTCCATCTCCGCTGCCTTCTGGTCGATAACCGCCTGCAGGGAATCGGTAAGAGCCTGCTTATCTGCGCCGCCTGCCTTCACGATCACGATCGTCTCCGCGGAAGTCGCCATCTCCGACATAACAAACAGATAGTCCTCCGCCGCGGATACATCGATCCCGAAATAATTGGCAATAAATTCCGCGGGAACAGTCATCGGGGAATTCAGGCTGACCTGCTGCGTGATCTGTGAATAGATATCTTCCAGGCTGACCGCTTTCTCCGCAGCAGCCGTCTCTGCCGCTGTTTCTGTCGTCTCCTCCGCCGGCGCTTCCGTCGTCTCTTCCGTCTCAGTCGTCGTCTCTTCCGTCGTTTCCGTCTCCGCCGGCGCCTCAGTCGTTTCTTTCTCCGTCACAGCTGCTTCCGTCGTCTCCTCCGCCGCGGCAGCTTCCGTCGTATTCTCTGTGGTTGCCGCCGCAGAAGAACCCTCTGTCTCCGCAGCGGACTCTGCCGCCGGCGTCGATATCGCAGACGCTTCCGGCGTGTCAGCGCCGCCGGATGCGCCGCACCCGCCCAGCAGCAGAACCATTGCCATCATTCCCGCGCATCTTCTCGCAACTCTTCTGTTCATTATCGTATTTCTCCCTTTATTCGTAGGATCTTTATTTTACCTCCGTACACGCTCCCTCCGGGAATGCGCACGGCTCGGTTCGGCATTCTGTCCTCAGCTCAGCGGTCCGGCTGCTCCCAGAGGGCCTCCGGAAACGCCGGGATTCTTCGCGGCTTCCGCCTCCGCCGCAGCCTTTGTAAGCCGCTCTTTCGCGTAATCCCGCAGCACCTGGCTCCAAACGTCATAAGCGGCCCTGCGCAGGTGTATATCCCTGTCGCTGCTGTAAGACTCGATCAGGTCTCCGTTTTCGTCCGCCAGAGGAGTCGCTATATCCACGAATCCCCATCCCTGCTCCGCGGCCAGGTTTTTCATGGTCTCATTGTATTTGCGGATATTGTCATTGTAAAGATTATAATCCCGGTGCCCTTTCACCGTATAAGGCATACTCATAATATGAAATTCCACATCCGGCGACTGGGCCTTGATGCGGTTTGCCAGTTCCACATAGTTGGCAGCGGTTCCCTTGATCCCCGTAATATTGATGTCGTTCGGGCCGAAAAGCATAAAGACCTTCTTAGCGCCCATCAGCGCGATGGAATCTTCTACAAGACGTTTCTGTCCGGCGTAGACCGGATGGATGCTCTTAGCCGTCACAGGCCGGAGCGCGCTGTAAGTGGAGAAACTGACCGCCGCCAGGAACTGAAGACGGCCCAGCCAGGTATCTCTTCTGGCGAAGGAGTAATTCCTGAAATCCTCCATGACCGAATCCCCCACGAACACAGTGTTGTCAAAGAACGCGTCGATCTCCTCCGGAGCGATCTCCGGTACGGCCTGCGCCGTCCCCGATGCATTCGCAGCCGGTTCCGCCGAAGCGCCCCCCGGCAGCTCCGCATACGCGGCAGCCGGCCGCGAAGCCATTACGAGCGCCATGGCGCAAACGATACAGCCTGTACGAATCATTGATCTATTCATAATTATACGCTCCTGTTCTATTCTGTTCCTTCCGCTGCCCGGGAAACGCGCCGCCGGCACTGCCTCCTGCGCTTTGATATTTCGGGCGAGGTGTACTACCGGCCGAACCGCTCCTCGATCTCTCCGAGCATCTGCACACGCTTCTTATGCCGCTCCACATCCAGCGGCTCCGTATCCAGCCACGCATCCATGATCATCTTCGCCAGCTCCACGCCGACCACACGGGCGCCGAAGGCCAGGATGTTCGAATCGTTGTGCTGCCGCGACAGCCTGGACGTGTACGGTTCGCTGCACACGCAGGCGCGGATCCCCTTCACTTTGTTCGCCGCGATGCTGATCCCGACGCCGGTCCCGCAGATCGCGATGCCGAGCGGCGCTTTGCCCTCCGCCACAAAACGGCCGATCCGCTCTCCGTATATCGGATAATCGCGGGTGTCCGCGTCCGAGTTCCATCCCAGATCGATCACCTCATAGCCCTTTTCCTCCAGGTGCTTTATGATCTCCGGCTTCATCTCCTTCGCTGTCGGATCATTTGCCAATGCGATCTTCATAAAATATCTGCCTCCTTTTCCTTCATCGGCGGTAAATCTTCTTCACATTATCCAGCTTTGAACTCATATTCAGAAGCATCATGTCCGCGATCGTAAACGCGCACATCGCCTCCACGACCACGACCGCCCTCGGCACGATGACCGGATCATGGCGTCCTTTTATCGCGATCTCCACATTCTCGCCGCCGCGGTTCACCGTCTGCTGCGGCCGCGCGATCGAGGGCGTCGGCTTAAAGGCCGCCCGCAGGACGATCGCGTCCCCGTCGCTGATGCCGCCCAGGATGCCCCCCGCATGATTCGTCGCCTTGCGAATACCGTTGTGCGCTTCCGGACCGTCGTTGCCGCCTTCTGCCGCGTCACGATCCGCATTTTCCGCGGGCGTACCGCTGCGAAAGCTGTCGTTATTCCGCGAGCCGGCGCTTTCCGCCGCCGCGAAGCCGGCGCCGATCTCCACGCCCTTGACCGCGCCGATGGACATGACCGCATGGGCCAGCCGCGCGTCCAGCTTCTCAAATACCGGTTCTCCGACGCCCGCGGGCATTCCGCGCACGACGCACTCCACGACGCCGCCCGCCGAATCTCCGGCTGCCATCAGCCCGTCCAGGTACCGCTCCGCCTCCGACGCGGCTTCCGCGTCCGGCATACACAGCCGGTTCTCCGACGCCTGCGCCCGGTCGAACCGCTCCCCGGAGATCTCCACCGGGCCGATGCTTCTGGTATAAGCCGTTACGGTCACGCCCAGTTCCCCAAGCAGCTTTGCCGCCACGGCTCCCGCCGCCACACGTCCGATGGTCTCCCTCCCCGACGAACGGCCGCCGCCGCGATAGTCCCTAAATCCGTATTTCTCATCAAACGTATAATCCGCATGACCCGGACGGTACACGTCCATGATCGCGCTGTAATCATGGGACCTTTGATCCGTGTTCCGCACGATCATCGAGATTGGCGTTCCGGTGGTCCGTCCTTCGAACACTCCCGACAGGATCTCCACCCGGTCGCCCTCCTGCCGCGCCGTCGTGAAACGGCTCTGGCCGGGCTTCCGCCTGTCCAGGTACTTCTGTATATCTTCCTCACACAATAAGAGCCCGGCCGGACAGCCGTCGACTGTCACGCCCAGGCCTCTTCCATGGGACTCTCCCCATGTAGTCATCGTCAATATCGTTCCCCACGCAGACCCTGCCATACCAGTTCCTCTCTTCCGGCTGCCGGATACTTACGCTTCCGGCGGCAGCTTCACGATCTCGCAGCAGTTTGGCTCGTCCACGTACACCGGATTCGCGCACATGACCAGCAGTCCCTGCTCATAATCCACCGCAAAGAATGTGATGGAACCGGTCTCATGGTTGATGGCCGCCACATGCTTATTATCCGGAAATACGGCAAGATCCTTCGGATACTCGCCGCTGACCGGCAGGCAGCACAGCATATCCAGCATTCCCGTCGCCGCATCCCGGCTGTAGACACTGATCGTGTCGTCGCCCGCATTGCTGCAGTACAGATACTTCTCATCGGAAGAGAACCGGATCGCGCAGGCCGCGGTAAACTGGCTGTGCCTCTTGCCCATGGAATCGATCCGCTGGATCCGCTCCAGCTTCGGCACCTTCGGACCGGTCTCATAGGTGAAGACATCGATGATATTGGCCACCTCGTACATCAGATACATGAACTTGCCGTCGGCGCTGAAAATGAAATGCCGCGGCGCGGATTCCAGATCGCAGGAGATCGTATCGACCAGAAGCATCTCTCCCTCGGAATCGCTCATACGGTAGACCTTCAGAACATCCATTCCCAGATCTGCGACCATGATATAATTTCCGTCCGGCGTTATGCGGACGCAGCTGACATGGGGGCGGAATTTACGGTCCGCCACGCTGCCCAGCCCCTTATGGAAAACGCCTGCGGCCACGCTGCCTACGCTGCCGTCGGGATTCAGATGCATGACCGTCGCCTTGCCGTCGTGATACCCGGCTACATAGAGGTATTTCCCATCCGGATCCACAGACAGCTGGCAGCCGCGCATACCGCGGATATTCGCCATATTCAGCCGGCTCAGGGAGCCGTTCTCCAGGATCCGGAACGATACCACGCCCTCGTCGGCGATGGAGTACAGCGTCTTCCCGTCCGGGGAAGCCGCCAGATACGAGGAATTGTCCACATCCACCTCGCACCGCTTGCTGAACGAACCTTTCTCCACGTCCACATCACAGACCGTGATGCCGCGGGCGTTGCCTGTATAAGAGTAAGAGCCGATATACGCTACATATTTGTCCTTCATTGGCAGGAACCTCCCTGTATATTCTCATATCCTTCTGCCGCGGCGCGTCCGAACGCCTTCCGCTCCGGGCCGCCGGGACGCTCTGCCTTACCGTTTGCGACCCCGGCAGCGGCATACGTTTCCCAGCTTTTTCAGTATAACACATCTTCGTAAAAAAATCTATTGACATGCACATTTTTTTCTGTATAATGGGACTTACGCTTTGTTTATTATTTCTAAACTTTTTATTTATTTTTATTGTCAGTTAGTATTAGTAAACTTTTGGGTTAGTATTTGGCTATTGTCAGATAATGGAGGCCGCGTATGGATATTGGAGCCAAATTAAAAGAACTGCGGGTATTAAAGGGATTGACGCAGGAGGAACTGGCGGACCGGGCGGAGCTGTCGAAAGGGTTCATTTCCCAGGTGGAGCGGAACCTGACCTCGCCTTCCATCGCCACGCTGATGGACATCCTGCAGTGCCTGGGTACCAGCACTTCGGAATTCTTCAGCGAAAGCCAGGAGGAGCAGATCGTCTTCGGCAGGGACGATTATTTTGAGAAATACGACGGCGAGCTTCGGAATCGGATCCAGTGGATCATCCCCAACGCCCAGAAGAACGAGATGGAACCGATCCTTCTGAAGCTGGAGCCCGACGGCTCCACCTATCCGGACAATCCCCACGAAGGCGAAGAATTCGGCTATGTGCTCCAAGGCGCGGTATCCATCCATCTGGGGACGAAGGTCTATAAGGCGAAGAAGGGCGAATCCTTTTATTTCGTCTCGGACAAGCGGCACTACCTGTCGTCGAAGGCCGGCGCGGCGCTTCTGTGGATCAGCTCGCCGCCCAGCTTCTGAGCAGCACGGCGCCGTGCCGGAAAGCAGCGGCGCGTTGTGTAACAGCGACTCATTGTGCCGCCGCGTTGTGTACCGCGACTCATTATGCAGCCGCGCCGCGTTGTAATACAAGAGAAATATGTAGATACTATATTAGGAGGAAACTGCAGTGGACCAAAACGCGCGATCTGAACATTTTCTGGAAATCAAATCCCTGTGCCGCACCTTTGAGGACGGCTTTATGGCGGTGGATAATTTCAGCCTTACCATAAAACAGGGGGAATTCGTGACCTTTCTGGGCCCCTCCGGCTGCGGCAAGACCACGACCCTGCGGATGCTGGCGGGCTTCGACATGCCCAGCAGCGGCGAGATCCTGTTAAACGGCAAGGACATTACCAAGCTGCCCCCCAACGAACGCCCCATCAACACGGTGTTCCAGCGGTACGCCCTGTTTCCCCATCTGAACATTTTCGACAATATCGCCTTCGGCCTGAAGCTGAAGAAGCTCCCCCGGGCGGAGATCGTCAGGAAGGTCAAAAAAGCGCTGGAGATGGTAGATCTGGAGGGCTTCGAGGCCAGAACCGTACAGACCCTGTCCGGCGGTCAGCAGCAGCGGATCGCCATCGCCAGGGCCATCGTCAACGAACCGCAGATCCTGCTGCTGGACGAACCCCTGGGCGCGCTGGATCTTAAGATGCGCAAGGAGATGCAGCTGGAGCTGAAATCCATGCATGACAAGCTGGGCATCACCTTTATCTATGTGACTCACGACCAGGAAGAGGCCCTGACCATGTCCGACAAGATCGTGGTCATGTCGGAAGGCAGGATCCAGCAGGTAGGCGAGCCGGAGGATATCTATAACGAACCGAAGAACGCGTTCGTGGCGGATTTCATCGGGGACAGCAACATTTTCAACGGCATCATGACCGGCAAATACAAGGTACGCTTCTGCGGCGCGGAATTTACCTGCGTGGACGACGTGGAGAACGGCACCATGGTCGAGGCGGTGCTGCGTCCCGAGGATATCGAGATCACGCCTCCCGATGAGGGAATTATTCAGGGCGAGGTCAGTTCCGTGGTGTTCAAAGGCGTGCATTACGAGATCACCGTGCTGTCCGGCAAGAACGAGCTTGTAATCCAGTCCACCCGCAAGGCCCAGGTGGGAAGCCGGGTGGGACTGAGCGTTGACCCGGAAGGGATCCACATTATGATCGCCGAGAACATGATGAACAAGTTCGAGGTGGGCGTGAAAAACGGTTACCGGCTGGATTTCCTGGACGGGGTTCCGGACTTTGACATCACAAGTCTGCTTCCCGGTTCCCGCATGGACGGCGGCAGGCTTCTGGACGCTCACGGGGACGAGGTGGCGCCGGAGACCCTGCGGGTGATCGTAACCATCAAGCCGGAAGACATTGCTATGAACGACGACGAGGAAGCGGGCATGGTAAAAGGACATATCGTCAATATGATCTACAAGGGCGACCATTACCGTTACATCGTGCGGTCGGACGACGACGAAGACTTCATTGTGCGCGACGAGGATCTGTGGAACATGAACGACTACGTGAGTCTGGTCATTCCCAGGGACAGCCTGCAGTTCGCGCTGAAAAAGTAACGGTACGGAGGTAGCGAGATGGGTGTGTTCCGTTTTTCCAGAAAGCAGCTTGGCATTCCCTACGCAGTGTTTCTGATCTGCTTTGTGGCCGCGCCGCTTCTGGTCATTATCTATTACGCGTTTACCAATGGCGAAGGGCGGTTTACCCTGGGCAACCTGACAGGCTTTTTCACCAGTCCCTACACGATCGGAACGCTGGCCTACAGCTTTGCCATCGCGGTGGCGACCACCTGCGTATGCCTGCTTCTGGCGTATCCCATTGCCTATATCCTGGCAAGGAGCCGGTGGAAGGCCAAGTCGGTCGTCATCGTCATGTTCGTCATGCCCATGTGGATCAATTTTACGCTGCGGATCACGGCGCTGAAGGAGATCCTGACCGTGATCGAGGGCAACCTGGCGTTCCATCCGTTTCTGAATACGATCATCGGCATGACCTACGATTTTCTGCCGTTTATGATCCTGCCCATGTACACCACGCTTCTGAAGCTGGACCAAAGCCTCCTGGAGGCGGCCGCGGACCTGGGCGCCGACCCGTTCCAGGTATTCTTAAAGGTGACGCTGCCCCTGTCCGTACCGGGGATCATCAGCGGCGTAGTCATGGTGTTTCTGCCGTCCATGACCAACTATGTAGTGCTGGATATGCTGTACAACAGCACCTACATCATGGGCAGCCTGATCGGCAGCTACTTCAGCGCCTACGACTGGCACAACGGTTCCATGATCGCGCTGATCCTGCTGCTCATTATTCTGGTGTTTACGCTGGTCACGGACCGCTACGCGGATGAAGACGCCGGGAACCGGGGAGGTGCGCTGCTATGAAAGCTGCTGTGAAAAAAGAACTGCCGGGAAAGATCTTTATCGGCGCGATGCTTGTTATCCTGTATCTGCCCATACTGGTACTGGCCTTTTACAGCTTCACTACCTCCGCCAATATCGGTTCCGTCCATGGCTTTTCCATGGACAACTACGTAAATCTGTTCTCGAATGAGGAACTTCGCAGCATGATTTTCGGCACCGTACTGCTGGCTTTCGGCTCGTCCCTGCTGGCGGCGGCGCTGGGAACCCTGGGCGCCATCGGCGCTTTCTATTCCGGAAAGGCGGCCAGAGGCGTCATTGGAGGCTTAAACGAGGTGCCGGTAATCAACGCGGACGTCGTTACCGGCTTCTCCGTATGCATCATGCTGGTGGTGGTGCTGGGCATCGATAAGAATACCTTTGTTCCGCTGGTGATCGGCCATGTGGTGCTGTCCGCCCCCTTTGTCTATCTGTCGGTAACGCCCAAGCTGAAGCAGATGGACTCCAGCCTGTACGAGGCGGCCATGGATCTGGGGGCGACTCCCAGCCAGGCGCTGACCAAGGTGGTCCTGCCGCAGATCCAGCCCGGCATCGTGTCCGGTTTCGCGCTGGCGGTGACGCTGTCTCTGGATGATTATTTCATCGCCAGCTACACCAAACCGGCCACCTTTGATACCATCAGCACCTATGTCGTGAACGCCACAAAAGGATCCCAAACGGAGATCAAGACGGCTCTGTGGGCGCTGTCCACGCTGATCTTCCTCATCGTGGTGCTGGTCGTGGTTATGATGAACCTGCGGGGCGGAAAGGAGGCGGCGGACTTTGAAGACTAAGAAACTACGCGCGGCGGCGCTCTGTCTGGCCGGAACTGTTCTTCTGGGTTTTGCCTGTCCCCGGGCAGCGGCCGCATCGGCGCGGAAGGATGACGAGCCGGTCACGCTGCGGGTCTGCAGCTGGGAAGAATATATCGACCTGGGGGACTGGGATGAGGAAGAATTGATCGAACTGGACAACGGCGCGGAGATCTTCGGGGAGGACGCCCTGTACCGCGAGTTTGAACAGTGGTATTATGATACCTACGGGAAACAGGTGCGGGTGGAGTATTCCTGCTTCGGCACCAACGAGGACCTGTATAACCAGCTGACGCTGGGCGACACCTACGACTTGGTCTGTCCCTCTGACTATATGATCATGAAGCTGATGGCGGAGGGGGCGCTGGAACCCTATTCGGAGTCCTTCTTTGACCGGGAAAATGAGGAAAATTACTATATAAACTGTGTATCTCCCTATATCGCGAAGGTTTTCGCGGAAAATGAGATCAACGGCGAGAGCTGGGACCGCTACGCCGCGGGCTACATGTGGGGCGTGACCGGCGTACTGTACAACCCGGAGCTGATGACCGAGGAGGAGGCGTCCACCTGGGCGGTGTTCGACAATCCGAAATTCTTCCGGCAGATCACGCTCAAGGACAATGTGCGGGACACTTATTTTTCCACATTGGGATATCTCCGGCAGAAAGAGCTGATGGACGAGACATTTCGGTCGGCCGCGGATTATCATGAAAAGCTGGGCGATATGATGAACGACGTATCCCCCGAAACCATTGACGAGGTGGAAGAACTGTTGGGGCACATCATGGGAAATATCTACGCCCTGGAGACAGACAGCGGCAAGGCGGACATGGTGACCGGCAAGATCGCCGCCAACTACCAGTGGTCGGGAGACGCGGTATACGCCATGGACCAGGCTGAGGAGGACGGCGTATATCTGCAGTTCGCGGTTCCGGAAGAATGCACCAACCTCTGGTTCGACGGCTGGGTCATGCTCAAAGCCGGCATCGGCGACGACACGGAGAAAAAGCAGGCGGCGGAAGCCTTCGTCAACTTCCTGTCCATACCGGAGAACGCGGTGCGGAACATGTACTATATCGGCTACACCTCGGCCATATCCGGCGGTGACGACGATACCGTTTTCTCCTATCTGAACTGGTGCTACGGCGCGGAGGACGACGAGGAAGATGCTGTGGACTACCCGGTAGGATATTTCTTCAGCGAAGACGGCGACGACGAGAGCTATACGGTCCACGCCTCTGCGGAACAGATCGGCCGCCAGCTGTACACCCAGTATCCGTCCCAGGAGGTCATATCCCGGGCGGCCGTCATGGGATACTTTGACGAAACGCAGACCCACAATATCAATCAGATGTGGATCAATGTCCGCTGTCTGGACGTGAGAGATATTCCTCTGTGGTGCTGGCTTCTGGCTCTGTGCGCCGTCATCGCGGCCGCGGCTGCGGCAGTGGTATACAGGAAGAATCATACTCTCGAATAACGCGGCTGCAACGGCCGATCAGACGGCAGATGTCCGTCAGACACAGCCCCGATGATCCGAAAGGCAATCGATATCAGAAAAGCATAACCGGCATTTTGGCTCACCTGTGTATTGCTATTGTGTTAATAATCCGATATAATGAGAAACAAAGGGATGCGCAGGAGGAATGGTTTATGGACGTTTATGAATTTCTGGAACAGCTTCTGACCCACGTAGTAGATATCGCGATCCTGGTATTTGAGTTTGTCGGCGTGTTCGTCATCATCATCTCCGGGTGCAGGGGGATCGTAGATTATGTGAAAAAGAATCCGCAGATCCGGCTGAACCTGGCCACTGGGATGGCGCTGGGGCTGGAATTCAAGCTGGGAAGCGAGATTTTAAGAACCGTGATCGTGCGGCAGCTGAGCGAAGTGGCCGTGGTGGCCGCGATCATCTCGCTGCGGGCGGCTCTGACCTTCCTGATCCACTGGGAGATCAAGACGGAGAAGGCGGATGAGGAAGCGGCGGCGGCGCTGAAGGCCGCGAAGGAGAAATAAGAAGGACGCCTGCCGGGGGAAACTCCGGCAGGTTTTTTTATATTTCCATGCACATAATAGTTTTATGGCTCTTGACATTTTAACGAATCCGCCATATACTAATCATACAATTACTAATTGTACGATTAGTAATTGTATGATTAGTAATTTTTCATTTGTCAACAGGAGGCGCTGATTTATGTTTGTCGGACGCGGCAGAGAATTACAGAAACTGGAAGAAGCCTACCAAAAGGAATCCTTTGAATTCGCCGTGTTTTACGGACGGCGCCGAATCGGGAAGACTACGCTGATCCGTGAGTTCCTTAAGGATAAGCCGGCAGTCTATTATATGGCGGTAGAGGGTACTGCCCAGGATAATCTGGCCGGTTTATCAAAAGCGGTGATGGCTCAGACCGATCCGGGTGCGGAAGCTCCGGTATTTCGTGATTTCGCGGCGCTGCTCGATTATATCGACCGGCTCTGCGATAACCGAAGGATCGTCCTGGCTATCGACGAATATCCGTATCTGGCCGCCTCGTACCCGGCCATTTCCTCCATGCTCCAGAGCCATATCGACCAGCGCTGGAAGGACAGTAAGCTGTTCCTGATCCTCTGCGGCTCTTCCATGAGCTTTATGGAGAATCAGGTTCTGGGTTACAAGAGCCCCCTTTACGGCAGGCGGACATCACAGTTTAAGCTGCGTCCATTCACCTTTTTCGAGGCGAAAGCCATGCTGCCCGGATTTTCCGGCGAGGAGCAGGCCATTCTCTATGGAATAACCGGCGGAGTGCCCGAATATCTCTCGCGGATCCAGACCGGTCTGTCCGTGGATGATAATATCGTCCGGCTGTTCTTTGACGAAAGCGGCCGTCTCTTTGAGGAGCCGTCCAACCTTCTGAAACAGGAGCTGAGAGAACCCGCCACCTACCAGTCCATTATCACCGCCATAGCCGGCGGCGCCAGCCGGCTGAACGAGATCGCCACCAGAATCGGTCTGGAGACCAGCGGCTGCAGCAGTCAGCTGAATTCCCTGATCTCCATCGGTATCGTCCGCAAGGAAACGCCGTTTACAGAAAGCGCGGCCAGCCGCAGAACTCTGTACCGGCTGGCTGACAACATGTTTCTATTCTGGTACCGCTTCGTGCGGCCCAATCTGAGCCTCATCGCCAGCGGTATGGGCGAAGCCCTTTACTATATGGCGGTGAAGCCGCAGCTTAATGATTTTATGGGAAGTATCTTCGAGGAAATATGCCGGCAATACCTGTTTCTGCCAAAGATCCACGCAGCGCTCCCCTTCTTCTTCGGCGACGCAGGCCGATGGTGGGGACCGAACCCCATCAAAAAATGTCAGGAAGAGATCGATCTGATGGCCGTGCAGGACCATTCCGCATGGTTCGGCGAGTGCAAATGGCGCAGCGAACGGGTCGGAACAGATATCGTAGAAACACTTCTGGAGCGGGGTGAAATGTTCTCCTATCCGGATAAATGGTATACCGTCTTTTCCAGATCCGGATTCCAGGACGCCGTACAGGAGCGTTACGGGAATAACCCCCGCATACGTTTGATTTCATTTGACGAGATGGATTTGGAATAACCGGCAGGCCCGGACCTCTGCGCGTCTTTGCGTACAGTTCCGGGCCGCCGGCGGCCGACATCAGCCGCCCGCCGTACTCCTGTATTTTAACGGCGTGGTATCCGTATATTTCTTAAATACGCGCTCATAATAGGTCAGATTCTCAAACCCGGCCTGCGCCGCGATCTCCGTAACCGAAAGCTTCCCGTCCCGCAGAAGCTGCTGCGACTTCCGAATGCGGCTGACGTTCCTGTACTCATTGACCGTAAATCCGGTCACTTCCCTGAAGATACGGCTCAGATAGGATTTGCTCACATAGAAGCGGCGCGCAAGCTCCTCCAGGCTCTCGTCCGTCTCCGGATGGACCGTCAGATAATCGGCCACCTCATGGACCTTCTGATGTTTCCAGGTCCGGGCGGTCTGCGGTTCCCTGCGCGGCGTATCAGACTCAAGCGGCTGCAGGCAGCGGGACAGAAACAGCAGAAGCTCCGCCAGCAGCAGCCGGACAGCGGCCGGATAGTCCCGCAGCTTCCCCGACAGTTCTTCCCGCAGTCTGCCAAAGGCGTTCTCCACGACAGTCCTCTGCTCCTCCGTCAGCGAAAATGTCCGCACATCGCCGCCAAACAGCTTCTCAATACTGCCCAGGCCGCAGCTCTCCAGAAAAGGATTCATCCTGTCTCCGCTGATCTGCAGAAGGATCCGGTTATTGCGGGCGGTGCCGGCCTGACTGGTCTTATGGATATGGTTGGGGCCGATCAGCATCACATCCCCGGCCTTCACCAGATACGTTTCATTATCCACGAAATAATACCGCTCTCCCTCCACCAGATAGTAAAATTCATAGGTGGCGTGGAAATGGCGGGTCGCCATGGAAAAGCCCGTGTCGCGGACGACCTGCTCCGCCGACAGACCGTCCATCTCTCCGAAGAATAGAATCTGCTCCACCTTTAGACCTCCTCCCTGCAGATATTTCAGTCTGCTATCTGCCTTCGCGTCAATTATTTGTAGCCAAAAGTATAAATTTATGATTTTTATGCCCGATTCTATAAGAATATTATACTATCCTGTAGTATGCTATGTCCAGAGAGAAATCGAAAAGCCGCGAAACCGGATACCGGAATCTTAACAGCCGGCAGACCACTGTCCCGGCAGCGGCATCAAGAAGGAGGACATTTACCATGAAATACGCAGACGACAGAATCACAGACCTGCAGGTCGCCTACATCGGCGGCGGTTCCCGCGGATGGGCCTGGACATTTATGACGGACCTGGCGAGAAATGACTCCCTGAGCGGCACCGTCCGCCTCTACGACATCGACGGGCAGGCAGCGAAGAACAATGAGATCATCGGAAATCATCTGTCCGCCCGCCCGGATGCGGCCGGCAAATGGGAATATAGGACGGTTCCGACGCTTAAGGATGCTTTGAGCGGCACGGATTTCGTCGTCATCTCCATCCTGCCCGGCACCTTCGACGAGATGGAATCCGACGTGCATCTGCCGGAACGGCTGGGCATCTACCAGTCTGTCGGCGATACAGCCGGCCCCGGCGGCATCATCCGGGCGCTTCGCACGATCCCCATGTTCGTGGAGATCGCCGAGGCCATCAAGGCGTACTCGCCGGATGCCTGGGTCATCAATTACACGAATCCCATGTCCCTGTGCGTGAAGACGCTGTACCATGTATTTCCGCAGATCAAAGCTTTCGGCTGCTGCCACGAGGTGTTCGGCACCCAGAAGGTGCTGGCGGGCATCTGCGAAGAGACCTTTGGCCTGGAGCATATCGACCGCAGCGATATCATCATCAATGTGCTGGGAATCAATCATTTCACATGGTTCGACGCGGCTTCCTACAAGGGCATCGATCTGTTCCCGGTCTACCGGCAGTATGTGGATTCCCATTACGAGGAAGGCTTCGGCCAGGCGGACAATAACTGGATGAACAGCACCTTCAACTGCGCCCACCGGGTGAAATTCGACCTGTTCAAGCGTTACGGCCTGATCGCCGCGGCAGGCGACCGCCATCTGGCCGAATTCATGCCGGGCAGCGAGTATCTGAAGGATCCGGAGACCGTAAAGAGCTGGAAATTCGGCCTGACGCCGGTGTCATGGCGCAAGGAAGACCTGAAGAGCAGGCTTGCGCGCAGCCGCCGGCTGGTAAGCGGCGAAGAAGAACTGGATCTGAAGCCCACCGGCGAGGAAGGCATTTCCCTGATCCGCGCCCTCTGCGGCCTGGACCGGGTGATCAGCAACGTAAATATCCCCAACGCCGCCCTGCAGATCCCGAACCTGCCCGCGGACGCTGTGGTGGAGACCAACGCGGTATTCAGCCGGGATTCCATCCGCCCCGTCGCGGCCGGCGAGATCCCGGAGAATGTGCGGGCGCTGGTCATGCCCCATGTGGAGAACCACGAGCGGACGCTTCGGGCCGCGCTGACCTGCGACCGGGATCTGGTCTATGAAGCGTTCCTAAATGATCCGCTGGTGAAGGGGCGCGCCTCCGAAGCGGATGTGAAGAAGCTGGTGGACGATATGATCGCGGGTACGATGACATATCTGCCGGATGGGTGGAAATAGAACAAAATCGGTTCTTACACACTCACAACCGCGCCACTTCCTGGCATCTTGCACATTCACAGCCGCGCGATTCCCCGGCAGTAGGTCTGGCACACATCGTAATTATCTTCCAGCACCACGATGTCCGCGTCGCACCCGGCCGCCAGACGACCCTTCCGGCCGGCCACGCCCAGGCAGCGCGCCGGATTCAGCGTGCAGGAGTTCAGCGCCGCGTCGAACGGCACCATGGCTTCCTCCACCAGAAGCTTAAGCCCCCGGTTCATATGCAGCGTGCTTCCGGCGATGGTGTGGGTTCCTTTCAGGTAGGCCAGGCCATTTTCACGGATCTCGATGGGATGCCCGCCCAGATCGTACTCGCCGCCGGGCGGGCAGTGCTTGGCCCGCAGGGAATCGGTGATCATGATCGCGTAGTCGCGGCCTTTGGCTGTGAAGAAGTTATTCAGCGCCGCCGGATGGGAATGGCATCCGTCGCAGATAACCTCGCCGTAAATATCGCGGACACGCATGGCTGTCCCGACCAGGCCCGGCTTGCGGTGATGGTAGGCAGTCATGCCGTTATAGACGTGGGTCATGGACATGGCGCCGTTGGCGACGCCCAGAAGCGCCTGCTCATAGGTCGCCGACGAATGGCCCATGCTGACCACCACGCCGTGAGCGCTGCAGTACCGGGTCAGCGCGAAATCCTCGTCGTGCTCCGGCGCCAGGGTGATATAGCGGATCAGGCCGCGGGCCGCCTCCTGATACTTCTGAAACTGTTCCGCCGACGGCTTCGCGATGGCCTCCGGCGGCTGGGCTCCTTTGTATTCCATATCCAGATACGGACCTTCAAAATGGATCCCCAGGATCTCAGCGCCCTCGTAACCATTTTCCACAACCGAAGCCACGTTCTCCACCGCCTTCGTGAGAACGTCCGGCATCTGGGTCACGGTAGTCGGAAGGATCGATGTGACGCCCTCTTCCGGAATACGGCGCATCCATTCGCGGAGGCCTTCCGGCTCGCCGTCATTGGTGTCAAAGCCGTAAGCGCCGTGGGTATGGATGTCAATGAATCCCGGGACGACGCGCTTATCGCCGTAATCCTCGTCCGCTGATTTCGTTCCGTAGGCATAGACCGCCTCGATGCGGCCCTGCCGCACGTCCAGCTGCGCCGGAATGAACTGTCCCGCCTGCCAGACACGGGTGCTCTGTATGATCATAGCTGCAGTCTCCTCTCCGAATAAGCTTTGCTTTCTACTCCTGCCGAATCACAATGGATGTGATCACCGGCTGATCCTCCCTCGCAATGCTGCCGTTTCCGTCCGTCGGCTTCGCGTCCCTGCAGATCTGATCCACGTATTCCATGCCGGAAGTTACATACCCGAACGCCGCGTACTGACCGTCCAGATAGGTACTGTCGGACTGGACGATGAAGAACTGGGAACTGGCGCTGTTATAATCCTGCGATCTTGCCATCGAGATCGCGCCTCTGGTATGGGACAGCGGATTGTCATAGCCATTCGCGGCGAACTCACCAGTGATCGTCTCATCCGCTCCGCCGAGACCGGTTCCCTCCGGGTCGCCTCCCTGCATCATGAAGCCGTCGATGATCCGATGGAAAGTCAGGCCGTCGTAGAAGCCCTCTTCCGCCAGCGCGGTGAAATTCTGCACCGTCGCTGGGGCTGCCGCCGCATCCATCGCGACCGTGATCGTCCCATATCCCTCAACGGTAATATCCGCATAGATCGGATCCTTAATCGCCGCCGCGCCGCGGATCTCCTCTTCTCCCGCGTCCGCCGCGCCGTCCTCCGATTCCGCCACAGTCCCGGCCGCGGTTTCGGATGTCTCATCGTACGATCCGGCCGACTTCCCCAGACCTCTCGCGACAAACGCCACGAGAAGAATCAGGACCGCAGCGATGATCACCGCGCAAAGAATAACCGTGCCGCTTCCCTTCTGCGGCTTTGTTGTTTTCTTCTTATTCATATTCAGCACTCTCCTTTCAGCGGCCCGGAATCCGGGCGTCAAACAACCGCAGGGAATTCAGGTCTCCGTCTCCGCCCGGGTTCCGCTGCCCCCGTCTTCCGTCTTCCCGCCGTCCGCGTCTATATAGATCCATTTGATCCTATATTCCTTACCGACCACATCGCCGATATTCTTTACATAATCCTCCAGAAGCGTCTGGGCGCGCTGCTGCGCCTTTAACAGAAGCGCCCTGTCACTTGCGGCGGCCTCCTCCAGCTTCTTCTGGGCCTCGGCGAATGCAGCTTTCTCATCCTCCGCCGTGATATCCGCTGATTTCTTGTCTACGATGTAGGAATCCTCCGTAAGGGAAGAAGAATCCACCTTGCAGCTGAGCACCCTCGCCTCCGGCAGCGTGATCGTAATCTCGTCGCCGTCCGACTCGAGTTTCAGCGCCGACACGTCGATGCCAAAACGCACGACGCCGCTGTACTCGATCCAGAAATGCTTATCCTTCTTCAAAAACCAGAAGCCCGCCGCGTCCTCTTCCTTATATTTCGCCACATTATGGTAATAGCAGTCCATCACAGCCAGCTCGCAGATGGCCTTCATCTGGGTCTCCTGCGGCTCGATGGAGATCTGCGCCGGTTCCTCCGTCTTCCCACAGGCCGCGCAAAGGAGCATCATGGAAAATGCCAGTAATAACGCCGTAATCCGTTTCATTTCCACGCCTCCTCTACTCGATCTCAATGGTATAGCCCAGCGGCTCGACCACCGGGCGCACCAGCGCCGTAACGATATTCTCCGCGTTCTGCTCGGCCAGCTCGAAGATCGCCTCCTGGCCGGCGCTCTCGTTCTTCACGTCCTCCTCGCAGGCCTTGTACGCCTCCTGGGACACGGACACAGCGTTCGCCTTATCATTTAAGAAAATGTAATCCAGCGACGCGATGTCCACCACGACGTCCGTGATATCCACCTCCGGGATCGTCAGCCGGATGATCTTCTCCTCGTCGTCCTTGTCGATCCCGATCTTACCGAAATCGATCCCCACATCAACCCGCGCCTCGTAGGATACGTAATAATCCGTTTTCTCCGGCTTCTCCTCGTTCATCACCTGGGCAACGCCGTTATAGACCGCCGTGAATGTGGACAGCTCGCTGACATTGATGATCTCCTTCAGCTGCGACTCTGTGACGATATGCGGCTGGCTTTTTCTATTCTCCGAGTTTTCCTGCCAAAGATAGATCATGATTCCTGCCGCTGCAACGATTAAGAGAACAACTATGATTATCCATGCGAATCGTTCCCTACGCTTTTTGCCCGATCTCTTCCTGCCTTTTTTCTCCTCCATAGGCCCGTTCTCCTTCTCTCTGCGCGATTCATCTCTGCCGTATTCTCTCCATTGCCCGCAAATTCCGCGATCCTCTTCAGAATTGCCACATACAGCCCGTATGGCGGCCGCTGCTTCCATTATGCAACAAAACGTTCCACAATTCAACTGTAAGATTTAAAGATGACTCTGTTCTGAAAAATATCAGCGCAAACGATATACATTCCAAGAAATGTCCTGAGAAGATTAACGCATTTCCATCGGATACGATCTCATGAAAACGCAGAAAGACCACCGGCAGAAATTCGCCCTCCTGCCGGCGGCCTTTCTATTTTAACACTCCCCCACCGAATGAACAGTGGTTTTGGTGCACCTCGGGAACCATGTTCCCCCCAACATTATCCCCGAAGAGTTATGACGCAGTTCATCTGCCTGTCCTATGCCTGCGCGCTTCTCCCTTCCTGACGCCCGGACATCCGGCAGCGTGATTCATTTACACCTCGAAGATCAGATCGCCGTAGCTCGGGAACGGCCACAGCTCCTTATCCACGATCATCTCCAGCTTATCCGCCGGCGCGCGAAGGGCCGCCATAGCCGGAACCACCTTCTCGTGGTAAGCGTGGGCGCAGGCGCAGGCGTCGGAGATCGCCAGGCTCGCCTCGGTGATCGACTGCAGATCGGACAACGCTGCCTTCATCTCGCTCAGCAGATCGGAGGTCTCGTTCAGAAGTTCGGTCTGGACGCTCACATCCGCGTCCGGGCAGGCCGATTTCACCTTATTGATGGAATCCGCCAGCGCGGCCGTATACCGGATCACCGCCGGGATAATCTGCTTGCCGGCCATGTCGATCATGGTACGGGCCTCGATGTTGATGGCCTTGGCGTAGGCCTCGTACTCTACCTCCACGCGGGACTCCAGCTCCGCCCTCGTGAACACGCCGAAGGTTTCGTACAGCTTCACAGCCTTGTCGGTGATCAGGCTGGGGATTGCATCCACCATGGAGCGGATGTTGGGCAGACCGCGTTTCTCGGCCTCCGCGATCCACTCGTCCGAGTAACCGTTTCCGTTGAAAATGATCCGCTGATGATCGGACAGCAGCTTCTTGATCATGTCATGGACGGCCATATCGAAATCTTCCGCCTTCTCCAGCTCGTCGGCCGCCTCCTTGAACGCCTCGGCCACGATGGTGTTCAGCACCACGTTGGCGGGAGCGATGGAATCGGAGGAGCCCACCATACGGAACTCGAATTTATTGCCGGTGAACGCGAACGGCGACGTGCGGTTGCGGTCGGTGGCGTCCTTGTCCAGATCCGGCAGCGTGGCGACGCCGGTGGACAGCTTGCCGCCGCTCTTGGAATGGGTGGCCGCGCCGTTGCTGCACAGCTGATTGATCACGTCCTCCAGCTGCTCGCCCACGAAGATAGAAATAATCGCGGGCGGGGCCTCGTTAGCGCCCAGACGGTGGTCATTACCTACGTCGGAGGCCGCCTCGCGCAGCAGATCCGCATGGGTATCGATGGCCTTCATGATGCAGCCCAGCACCAGCAGGAACTGGATGTTCTCATGGGGCGTATCGCCGGGGTTCAGCATGTTGATGCCGTCGTTGGTGGTCAGGGACCAGTTGTTGTGCTTGCCGGAACCGTTGACGCCGGCAAAGGGCTTCTCGTGAAGCAGGCAGGTCAGACCGTGACGGCCGGCCACCTTCTTAAGCGTCTCCATGACGATCTGGTTATGGTCCACAGCCAGGTTAGCCTGATCGTAGATCGGGGCCAGCTCGTGCTGCGCCGGAGCCACCTCATTGTGCTGGGTCTTGGCGGTGACGCCCAG
>CANQBX010000061.1 GCA_947589095.1 uncultured Lachnospiraceae bacterium | reverse complement strand
CTCAATAGCTCAGTCGGTAGAGCATGCGGCTGTTAACCGCAGGGTCGTTGGTTCGAGTCCAACTTGGGGAGCCATGATTGACGCCTGAAAAGGCAAAAAGCACGAAAACCCCTTGTAAATCAAGGGGTTTTCGCCATTTTTACGGCAGATTTTTCTTTCGCGTTTCAGGGCAAAAAATTGACGAAAAAGGTGCGGTTGTTGGACTCGAACCCGCGAAACCGATTTTTCCGAAAAATTTGACGTTCCCAAAACCCTGTTTTGAATAGGCTGCTCCCCCGGCAGGACTCGAACCCGCGAAGTTTTTTTAACAACTGAATATGCGTCATATACGACCGAATTTTCTTTATTTTACTATGAAGAAAGTTCGGTCTTTTTTTATGCCTACATATCCGTCTGCCGGACGGTATGAAATTCAGAGAAAGGAATGGAACCATGAACAAATGCAAAGTGATTGCCGTTGCCAATCAAAAGGGCGGCGTCGGCAAGACGGCCACGACCTTTAACCTCGGCGTGGGACTGGCCCGTGAGGGAAAGCGCGTGTTGCTTGTTGACTGCGACCCGCAGGGCGATTTAACCATCTGCTGCGGTTATCAGGACAACGACAGCATTGAAACAACCCTTGCGACCGTCATGCAGAAGGTGATCGACGATGAGGAACTGCCGCCGGAGGAAGGAATTATTCATCAGCCGGAGGGCGTAGACCTGCTGCCGGCGAACATTGAACTTTCCAGTATGGATTTGCAGCTTGTATCCACTATGAACCGTGAGCGTATTCTTTCCACATATCTCGGCGGTGTCAAAGAACGGTACGACTACATCCTGCTTGATTGTATGCCGAGCCTCGGCATGATTACCGTCAATGCGTTTTCCGCCGCCGATTCCGTCATTATCCCGGTGCAGGCGCACTATCTTCCCTTAAAGGGAATGACGCAGCTTACCAAAACAATCGGCAAGGTGCAGAAGCAAATCAATCCGCATCTTGTAATCGACGGTATTGTAGTAACGCTCGTTGTGGAAAATACCAATCTTGCAAAGACGGCGGAGCAAACGATTCGGGATTGTTACGGAAGCAGGATCAAGGTTTTTGACGCGCATATTCCCCTGGCGGTCAAATGCGCCGAGAGCAGCGTTGTCGGCAAAAGCATTTACAGCTACGACGGCAACAGCAAGGTTGCCAAAGCATACGAACGCTTCACAAGGGAGGTGATTTTGCTTGGCGAAAAGCAACGTGTTAAAAATGCAGCTTTCCTCAGTAGATGACCTGTTTTCTACCGAGGAAAGCCGACAGGAGGCAAAGCTGGCAAAGATTTACGACATTCCCCTTTCCGAAATCGACGATTTCCCGGATCACCCGTTCAAGGTTCGTGACGATGAAGATATGGATAATCTGATTGAAAGAATCCGGGAACGCGGCGTTATCACGCCGGCGACGGTGCGGCGGAAAGACAACGGCAGATATGAACTCATATCCGGTCACAGACGGAAACGTGCCTGCGAGAAGCTCGGCATGGAAACGCTGCGCTGCGAAGTGGTGGAGATGAATAAGGAGGAAACCACGATTTTGATGGTGGAAAGCAATTTTCAACGGTCGGAGATTCTCCCTTCGGAAAAGGCGTTTGCGTATAAAATGCGACTGGACGCAATGAATAAATTGCCCGGTAGACCGAGCAAGGAAAATTTGACACCGGTGGTGTCAGATTTTGAAATGATGCGAACAAGCGAACAACTGGCTGAAAAAGTAGGTGAAAGCAGAGAGCAAATTCGCAGATATATCCGCCTTACCAATCTTGTTCCCGAACTGCTGGATTTTGTCGATCAGGGAAAAATCAAAATGCGCCCCGCCGTGGAACTGTCCTATCTGGACGAGGAAACGCAGCGGGACGTGGTAGACCGTATCGACGAAACCGAAGCGTTCCCATCTCACGATCAGACAATCCGTATCCGCAAGGCGTATGAAACCGGCGACGTGAACTATGAAAAAGTCGCGGATATTATGGCGGAGGAAAAACCGAATCAAAAGCCGAAATATAAGTTTTCCTTTGACCGGTTAAAGCCGCTGATCCCACCGGGATACGCCGACGCACAGGCGGAGGAATATGTGATAAAGGCGCTTGAATACTACAAAAAGTATCTGATGAAGCAACGTGAACAGGCAAGGTAACAGAAAATGCGCGCACAGGCTGAAACGAAAGTTTCGGTCTTTTTTTGTTGCCCTGCCGCAGCACTTTTCTATTGATTTTGAGAGAAAGGAGGAAATTCGACCACATGGAGTTCAAGGTTAAGATTCGCAGGATCATCGAAAACGGGAAGCCCCTCAAGGCGACCTGCTCCGTCACGATGGACGATATGTTCACCGTTCACGGCGTTAAGGTGATAGGGACCGAGAAAGGCAGCTTTATCGCTATGCCCTATGAGTCCAATAAGGACGCAGACGGCAACGAGCAGCGCAGAGACGTCTTTCACCCCATCACTTCCGAAGCGCGCCGCGCTATGGAAGACGCGGTGCTTGCCGCGTATGAAGCCAAGGTTGCAGCCAACGCTGCCGCCACCGCCGAAGCCGCTGTCGAGGCGTAAGAAAACAGCAAAAAATCAAAAAACAAAGAAAGAGGTATCCATCTATGAAAAAGTTTTTCCACAATCTTAAGGGTAAGGCCACCGGTCTTTTTATCCGCACAAAGGCCGCTGTCGAAAACAAGCGCGCCGAAGGCTACGTCGATTCCGGCGTGAAGATCCTCATTGCCGTTGTCATCGGCGCGCTCCTGCTGGGCGGTCTGTATCTGCTGTTCAACAGCACGATCATGCATACCGTCACGCAGAAGATCACCGGTCTGTTCAACTACTCCGGAACCTAATCCGCAAAAGGCACCCCAAATATTTATGAAAACGAGGTAAGAGAATGTTCAAGAAAATCAGAAATAAGGTAAACGGCGCGGTTCTTTCCGTTAAGACCGCCATCGCAAACAAGCGTGCGGAGGGTTACGTCGATTCCGGCGTGAAAATCCTCATTGCCGTCGTGATCGGCGCGCTTCTGCTTGCCGGTCTGTACGTCCTGTTCAACAGCACGATCATGCTCAGCGTGACCAGCAAGATTCAAGAGCTGTTCAATTACAAGGGCTAAACACAGAACACGGCAGAAAATCGAAATGGGGCGGCGCGCGTGCGCCGCCCCATATTTCAAAAAGTACGGAGGTATTTATGAAGAAAATATTTGCGGTGATTCTGGCGTCCGTATCGCTCGCGTTTTGTCTGACCGGCTGCGTCCGTGAGGAACTCGGTATCCGATTGGAAAAGGATGGCACCGGCAGTATTCAGGCGACCGTGGCGCTCAAAAAGACGTCTTTGAACAGCTTGCCGCACTCGGCGGCAGCAATCCGTTCGAGGGCAAGGAAACCTTTGAGGTCGAGTATGACGGCGAACCGTATGTCGCTTTTTCCGAAACAAAGGAATATGCGTCCTTTGAGGAAATGGAAAAGGCGCTTTCGGAAATGACCATTGACTCAGATGAGATCGACGAAGCGGCGGACGGCGGCGAAATGAATACGGCACCGGAAGATGAAATCGACATATCCGACGCGCTGACCGAATCGGAACCGGTTGAGGAAACGGACACACGCCTGTTCAAATCAGTCAAAATCCGAAAAGACGGTTCCAAATATCTGTTTGACGCCGTTTTGAATCCGATGACGGGTGAGCTTGACGGTTACGATATGAGCGACGTTTTCAAGGTCGGCATCTCGGTAGAAATGCCGGCAAAGGTGACGGCGTTCAAAAACGGAACGGTTGACGGGAAAAAGGTCGTATTCGACCTTTCGGATATGAGCAAGGAAACCGAGCTGTACGCGGAGTGCAAGACGGCCTCCAAAGTTCCGGCAATCATCGGGATTGTTCTTGCTGTCGGTGCGGTTGCCGCTTTCATTGTGCTGAAAAAGAGAAAGTAAGGTGTGACAGATGATGATCCGTCCTATGCTTCCCGAACTTTATCCCTTCGATTTTACCGACGCCGGATTTTTCATCAGCGCCACGGTTATGATCGCCGCGGCTGTGATCGTTTCGCTGTTTTCCGCAGGGTACGCCGCAAGAGCGTTTCACAGCGATAAAAAGAAAACGGCGCTTTGTTTTGCAGGCGTTGCGGTCTGCGCGGCGCTTTCCCTGATCTGTTTTTTTGGATGTGCTGCAATTACGGTCAAGGGCATTTTGTTTGCCCTTATCCTCGCATTCTGCTCTTACGAAGATATTAAGACGCGGGAGTGTGCCGATTATCTGCATTTGATGATCGTGATTGCAGCCTTTCTTGGAACAGGACTTTCGTCTGTGCCGAACATGGCCGTTTCCGCCCTGTTTGCGGGCGGTGTGATGCTTGCGGCGGCTCTCATTACAAAAGACGGCGTTGGCGGCGCGGATATAAAAATGGCGGCGGCCTGTTCTTTTCTGCTGGGACTTGGTCGGGGCATACTTGGCCTTTTCATCGGCATGATACTCGCCGTCGCTTTCAATATTTTCAAAAAGGACAAAAAGAAGGGACTTCCCATGATCCCGTATCTTGCCGCCGGATACATGGCGGCGTTTTGTATCCAGATATAGGAGGAAAAATACGAAAATGAAAAACAGAACAGTCATTGGCGTGATCTGTATGGTACTGGCTGTTGCCGTTACCTTTGCAGTCGCACCGCTTGTGAACCGGCTGACAAGCGACACAAGCGACACAAGCGAGGTCGTTCGCCTTGCCTCCGATGTGAAGCAGGGTATTCAAATTACCGCAGATCATCTGGGAACCGTAAAGGTAAAGACGGATACGATTCCTGCCGGAGCCGTCACGAACCCGAAGGAAATTATCGGGAAATATGCGGCGTCCGCGCTGTATGCGGGGGATTATCTGACTGCCGCCAAACTTTCGGGTGAAGCGAATACGGCAAGCGATGCGTTCGCTTCTCTGAACGGCAAAAAGGTCGCGGTCAGCGTGACGATTGACACCTTTGCGGCGGGGCTTTCCGACAAGCTGGAGAACGGCGACGTCGTTTCCCTGATCGTGGTGGATAAAAATTCCGGCAAGGCTACAATTCCGGGCGAACTGAAATATATGAAGGTCATCACAACGACCACGGCAGGCGGTATCGACCAGGATTCCATTGTGAAGAACGAGGACGGCAGCTATGAGATTCCGAGTACCGTCACGCTGCTTGCCAATACCGAGCAGGCGAAGCTGCTTGCGAAGTATGAGGATAATACCACCTTGACGGTCGCTCTTGTTTATCGCGGAACGCCGGAGAACGCGAAAAAGTTTTTGGATAAACAGGACGAGTATTTTCAGAATCCCGAAGCGGATGCAGAAACGGACGAATCTGTGGTATCTGCGGACGCCGGACAGTCCGACGTCATCCGGGGAGCGAATGACATTATCAACGGAAAAGCCGACTATTACAACGTGGAGGAGGCTGTGAACAATGGGTAAAATGATCGCCGTCTGCGGCTCTCCGAACAGCGGAAAAACGACTGCCGCATTAAAGCTGGCGCAGGAGATTTACTGGCTGAAAAGAACTTCCGTTATGTTTCTCTCTCCTGATCTCAATGTGCCGTGTATGGCGTATCTGTTCCCCAACGGAAAAGACAGCGAGTTGTATTCGCTCGGCGCGGTTCTGGATAAGACCGATATTTACAGCGAGGACGTGCTGCGGCAGACCGTCAACGTCAAAACGATGCAGAACTTAGGCTTTCTCGGTTTCAAGCTGGGAGAGAACCGCTATTCCTATCCAAGTCCGACGGAGGACAAAATTTTGCAGCTATTCGCCGTTTTGCAGGAAAACTGCGAATATACCGTGGTGGACTGCACCTGCGACGCCGACGATCTTTTTTCCTCGCTTGCCAAGCGGGACTGCGACGCTGCGGTGCAGATGTTCACCCCGGATATGAAATGTATCTCTTACTATGCTTCCTGCGTCAATCAGTTCCTTTTGATCGAGGACAAGCGAATCAAGGTAATGAATACTATGAATAAGGATATCTATGCTCCGACGCACGAAACCGAAGCGCACTTTAAGGGCATGAATTTCACGTTGCCGTATGAGCGCGGGTTGAAGCAGCAAATGATTACCGGCACGCTTTCGGAAAGACTCGGAAACTGCAAATACAGGAGTGAGATTGAAAAATTGGCAAAGGCGGTGGTGTAAATGGCAAAGACGGTGACCTTTGTGGCTCTGCTGCAAATGACGCAGGAATATATCAGCCAGAACTACGCCGCCGCGCTGTCGGATAAAAAGAAGCTGGGGCAGCTTCGGTTGTATATCGACAAATATCTGAACGATACCGGTTACACGGTGGAGGGCTATTCGAGCGACGAGCTGTCAAGACGCCTTTACTGTGAAATGGCGGAATACTCGCTTTTGACGCCCTACCTCGGCAGAGATGAAATCGAGGAAATCAACATCAACGGCTGGAATGATATTGCCATCACCTATACAAACGGCAAGATCGAAAAGACGAAAGAGCATTTTTTCTCTCCGCAGCACGCGGTGGATATTGTCAAGCGTCTTCTGCATCATTCCGGCATGATTATCGACAACGCCACGCCGATGGCGCAGGGACATTTGCCCGGAAACACCCGTATCACGGCGCTGAAAGAGCCTATCGTAGACGAGGATCGCGGTATCAGCGTATCTATCCGATTGCTCCATCCCTCCAAGGTGAACCGGGCGCAGATCGTCAAAGGCGGAAACGCTACGCAGCAGATGATCGACTTTCTTTGTATGTGCCTGCGGTACGGCGTTTCTTTTGTGGTGGCAGGCGCGACGTCTTCCGGGAAAACCACGCTGCTCAACGCCCTGCTTACCTCTATCCCGGACAACAAGCGTATTTTCACGATTGAGTCGGGTTCAAGGGAACTGTCTCTCGTGAACGTGAAAAAGGGGCTGGTCACGAACAACGTGGTGCATACCCTTTCGCGCCCGTCGGACAACCCGTCCTATGACATTACGCAGGAGGACCTTGTGGTGGCGTCGCTTCGTTTCAATCCCGATATTGTAGTCGTGGGCGAAATGCGCGATACCGAAGCATATTCTGCGGTGGAAGCCTCTTTGACAGGCCATACCGTGGTATCTACCGTTCACGCATCCGCCGCAGACGCGGCGCACATGAGGCTGGCGCTTCTTTGTCAAAAGCGGTTCCCAATCAACTTTCAAACCTCGCTGATGCAGGCGGGACAGGCGTTCCCGATTGTTGTGTACGCGCACAAGCTGGAAGACAATTCCCGTAAAATCATGGATATTTCCGAGTGCGTTATTTTGCCGAACGGCGAACGGGAGTATCATACGCTGTTCCGATACCGCATCACCAAAAACGAGCTTGTGAAGGGCAAATACAAAATCGAGGGCGTATTTGAACAGCCGGAATATATGAGCGAGCATCTGAAAACCAAGCTGATGCAGTTCGGCGTGCCGGAAGATCTGCTCGCGCAGTTTTTAAAGCCGAAAACGGTACGAAAAAAGAAAGGCGGTGAATCGGTATGATTCTTTCTGTCATTGCTTCAGTGCTTCTCATTATCGCCATCGCCATTTTCTTCGGACTGACGCCGGAGCAGGTTACGGACGATCTGATGAAGCTGATCACGCCGAACGATACCATGCGGGACCGGGCGCGAAACATTCGCGGCGGGAAAAAGCGGCACGGACTTTACCGTGTTCTTGTGAACATCAAGGGAGCGCTTGCCGCTACGGGAAAATCGAAACAGTTTACTATTGTTATCTGCGCGTCTGTTTTGCTGTTCGCGGCAGGCGTGATTCTTTCTATTTTAATCAACAACCTGTTTTTAATGCCGGTGCTTGCCGTGACCTTTGCCCTGATTCCGTTCTTTTATATCACCAATACGCTGTCCTTCTATGAGAAGCAGACGCGGGAGGAACTGGAAACCTCGCTGTCGATCATCACGACCTCGTATGAACGCTGCGACGACATCGTGCTTGCGGTGCGGGAGAATATCCGGTATATCAAGCCGCCGCTTCGTGAGATTTTTATGGCGTTCGAGGGAGAAGCGACCGCCGTTTCCTCGAACATCAAACGCGCGCTTCTCAGCCTGCGTGAAAAGGTGGATAACGACATTTTTAAGGAATTGGTCGATACGCTTATTCTCTGCCAGGATGACAGAACCTTGAAGGATACGCTGCAGCCGGTCGTGCAGAAGCTGGCGGACGTGCGGATCGTCAACAGTGAACTGTCTACCATGATGGCTGCCGCCCGAAACGAATACTGGATGATGGCGGCGCTTGTGGTCGGGAATATTCCACTTCTGTATCTGCTCAACAAGGACTGGTTCCACACGCTTGTATACTCCACGCCGGGCAAGGCGGTATGCGGTCTGTGCGGGCTTGTTATTCTTGTTACGGCCATGTTTATGAAGAAGTTTACCAAACCCATTGAATACAAACGGTAAAGGAGGGTGTGCATGGAAAAGGGAAAATACAATGTGATCTATGCTGATCCTCCGTGGAAGTATCAAACGTACTCTCCAAAAGGAATGGGTAAAAGCGCAGAAAACCACTACCCGACGTTGACGCTTGGGGAAATCTGTTCTATGCGGGTAAACGACATTGCGGCAGACGATTGTGTTCTATTTCTTTGGGCAACGATGCCGTGTCTCGTTCAGGCCTTTGATGTGATTCGTGCATGGGGCTTTGAATATAAGACAGTGGCGCTTGTTTGGATAAAACAAAATCGAAAAAGCGACGGTCTTTTTTGGGGTATGGGCTATTGGACGAGAAGCAATGCGGAACTGTGTCTGCTTGCAACAAAAGGAAGTCCTAAGCGAGTATCTGCCGGCGTGCATCAAGTCATAGTGTCACGCATTGAGGAACACAGCAAGAAACCAAAGGAAGCGCGCGACAGAATCGTTGCGCTCATGGGCGACATTCCCCGCATTGAATTGTTTGCGCGGCAAAGAGCAGACGGTTGGGATGCGTGGGGAAACGAAGTGAAATCCGATATAAAAATCGACTGTGAAAAGATTGGAGGTAAAGCATGATACAAGCAATCATCGGTGTTCTGTGCGCCGTCGGACTGTATTTTATTCTTGCCGATGCGTACAGTATCCCGTATTACAAGACCTCCAAAGCGGTGGAAAGTCTGTCAAAGAAGCAAAAGAACAAGAAATCGGCATTGGAAATCTGGCTGTCCGGCATTGCGGAATGGCTTGCGAAGCATATTCGTCTCAATGAGTTCAAAAAGGCTCGGCTGGAAGCGGACTTGAAAACGGCGCAGATGGATATTACGCCCGAAATGTTCAAGGCCAACGCCATCGTAAAGGCTTCTTTGATCGGTGTGTTGGCGATTCCCGTGGCGTTCATTCTTCCGCTTCTCGTTCCCGTCGTACTGTTTTTGGCGGTCTTTCTCTACCGTATGGAGAGCAGGAGCGTTGGCAGACGCATCCGCGCAAAGCGCCAAAAAATCGAATATGAATTGCCGCGCCTGGTATCCAATATCGAAAAGACGCTTGCTCACAACCGGGACGTGCTGTATATGCTGGAAAGCTACGCGCCGAACGCAGGCCCGGAATTGAAGCATGAGCTTGACATCACCGTGGCGGACATGAAATCGGGCAACTATGAGGGCGCGATCACAAGGTTGGAAAGCCGCGTCGGTTCCTCGATGATGAGCGACGTGTGCAGAGGACTGATCGGAATTTTGCGCGGCGACGATAACCGAATGTATTGGGCGTCCATCGCGCTGAAATTCAACGGTACTGCCCGTCAGCAGCTTCGCTTGCAGGCGCAGAAGGTTCCGAAAAAGGTCAAGCGGCTGTCTATGTGTCTGCTCCTGTGCTTTATGCTGATTTATGTTGTCGTCATCCTCGAACAAATCATGAGCAGTATCGGCGTACTGTTCGGATAAGGAGGGGGCAATATGCTGAAAAAACTGAAAAACAAGCGCGGTGAAGGCTATGTAGATATGTGCGTGGGCGTGATCGTATTCGTTATGATTCTCGTCATTGCCATCAACATCTTCAGCTTTATTACGCTGCGGATTGAAATGGATCAAATCGCGGACGAGCTTCTGGAAACGGCGACCTACTCCGGCTGTTTCGGAAGTGATTTTTGGGCGCGGGATACGGAACTGCTGGGTCAATATTATTACTACGGTATTGATTACGACGCCGACGAGTATTTCAACGCATCTTATCATCGCGTTCAGCTCGGTCATACCATGCGCGTGACGGTTTCCGTCAGTACCTACGTCAAGGGACTCGGCGTGTTTAAGATTCCCATTACGCTGCGCGTGACCCGATCCGGCCTGTCGCAGAAATATTGGAAGTAGGTGACGGATATATCCATGTTTGCGTCCTGATCCTTGTGATCTGCATGATCCTTTCGGTATTCGTCACCTTTGCCGGCGCGGTCAACGTGGTGCGTCTGACACAGAGAAACATAAAGACCGTGCTGGAATCCTATGTGACGAAAAACTCCATTGAGATATATAATTCAATCAAGCAGGGAAACAACAACGCCGCCGGCATCAACTCCGAGGAGTATATTTCGGATCTCACCGACTTTTGCACATTTGTCAAATCGGGCGCTTTTTACTATCATAAAGATGCAAACGGAAGGACCGAATACTATATCACAAGACCGACCGTAGGCTTTACGGAAACCGGGAAGCTCCGGCTATATGTCAGTTATACGCTGTATGTGCCGATTTATTTCGACAACGTCCTGATCAGCACAGCAAGGATTCTCATTTCGGTCAAACTTGACCTTGAGGAAAAATTTTAAGGAGGCAGAAAATGAAGAATAAAAAGAAACTCATTCTCATCGGCGGAATATCCGCCGCCGCGATTATCGCCATAATCCTCTGCGTCGTACTGATTGTGAACAGAAATCCAAAAACCGGCGACCCGAACGGCGCGACCGGTACATCGCAGGAAATGACGGCGGAGGAACCGAACGTGGACGAGATCGACGGTTCCGCTTCGGACGGGGAAACGGACGATCAACTCCCCGACGGCACGGTGATTATCCGACCGGATGAAAACGCGGACGGCGAAGCCGGCGCGGAACCGAGCGGAGAGAAAGCGGACGAAGCTGCAAAGCCGGCAGAGCCGCAGACGATTCCCGATGAAACAGATACGCCGCCGGGCGGTGTTACCGTTGGCGGCGAAATGCCGGAACCGTATAACTGCGGGACGGCAGGCCATCATTGCGACGGACCGGAAACCCACGCCTATCTGACTAATCTGGAATTGCAGGGCTGTCCGTACTGCGGATCGCATAGCTGCGCGTCCTTTTATGCACAGGATCAATGGGGCAATTCCTGTTACACGCCAAGCAAGTGTCCGAAGTACGATATTCATAAAGACCCCGCGCAGTATTGCCAGGACTGCGGCAAGAAACTTGGAGACGGCAGAAACGGCACCTGCGTACAATTCGTAACGGAGGACGCCTGCCCGAACTGCGGGGAGCGCGTAAACGCATGGACGTGTCACTCCTGCAAGAAATAAAAAATAGGGCGATGAAAGGCTCGGTATGAAAAATACCGGGTCTTTTCTTTTCCCCGGAAAGGAAAAAGCATGAAGAAACACATCAAAATTCTTGCGCTGCTTCTTGCCCTTGTCACGGTGCTTTCCGCTGCGAGCATTTCTGCCTTTGCGCTGTCTTGGGACGGCAGCTCCGCAGGCGGCGGCGGAAACGGCACGTCCGCCGGCGCGAACGGTTACGCGATCCGAACAACGGACGATAACTGTATCGGATACCGTTTCAGCACGGTAAACAAGGCCGGCACGAACAAGGTCAGCAAGGTGATCGACGTATTCCGTAACACCTATTACGGCAATTATGAAAGCAGCAACGGATATAAATTTGCGACGAAATACAATAAGAAGCAGCTTATAAACAATCAGAACGGCGGCTTTTCTACAAGCAAAAATTCAACTAACTGCTATACGGAATCCTCGATGGGCTTCGCTTCGGCTCTGCCCGCCCCGTCCGGCATGAAAACGTGGCAGAACAACGCGACCAATCTGAACCGCGTTCTGTCTACGCTGGGCGTCGGTTCCATTGCCAATTTGAAAAACGGCGACAAAATTCTGGTGGAGCCGATCTATGACGTGCGCTTGGAAAGCGTATATCATGCGCTGACCGTGACCGAGATCGCCGTTTACGGCAAGCATATCCTCGGCGCGTCCAGCGACGGCAGCAGTTCGGGAAATCCGCAAAGCTGGGCTTTATTTCAAGCTACACGAACAAGCATTATCCGAACGAACTCTTTACCCCCGACGGGCAAGGTCTGTGGGCAGGCGTGAGCGCAACGGGCAGCCGCCTTACCTTCTACAATATCATCAATCAAGGGTGGGGCGTAGGTATCGCCTATACGGAAACGAAGCCGGACTTTACCCCGGCGCTTTCGGTCAAGGAGTGCAGAGCCTATAAGGGCGCCGCTTCCAATAAAAGTTTTCATTACGGCACAAGCACCGGCAGCGCGTATGCGAACTGGACGTATGTAAGCGGGTATCCCGTATCCGGCGATTCCATCTTCTTCTCGGTCAATTTTCCGAAGGAAGCGGAGAACGTCTATGTGCGGCAAACGGTTTGGATCGACGGCGCGCAGGTCGCCACAAGAACGGGATATTCGAGCAGTCTTGAATGGTACGACGTGAGCGCATCCGCAAAGACGGTTCCCGCATCAAAATCGGGTTATACCGTCAAGGCGCGGGTGGACTGGATCGAATCAAACGGCGCGAATAAAAAGGTCGGCGCGGAAAAAACCTTCTATGTTCCCGTAAAGCCTGTTGTAAAAAGAGAAAAGGTAACGGCGTACAACTATTCCGGCGAAGCGCAAGCATACAGCGGACTGTCCGGCACCTCCGGCAAGCTGTATTTTGGGCAGAAGGTGAGATTCCAATACCTCTACGGCGCGACAACGACTTGGGATTCCGCAAACAACGTCCGTGCCGTTGCAAACCGTTGGAACGGTTCCTCCTGGGGGCATATCTACACCGCCAAAACAAGCGGCGAGGACGTGTCGGCGGACAAGGTGACTTTGAGCAGTTCCAAATCCTACACGGCAAGCAGCGCCATCGGATATTATCGGATTCCGGTTCCCGCAGGATCGGGCGCCGACTCGAACAGACTGAAATTTGATATGAAAACGGCTTGGTCAACCGACGCGGCGCGTACCACGGAAAGCAGCACCTATTATATCCCCATTGTCAAACCCGACGTGGAGTTGTACGAAATCAAACTGATCGGCTCAAACGGATACTACGTCGATCCGCAAAATCTGACGGTCGGAGAAACCGTAACGATCCGGTATATCTACAAGAACAATACCGACTGTAAGGTGTTTATCGAAGGATTCAACGATGATAAGAGCAAAATCAACGGTGTCTATTCTATCCCTGCAGGCGGCACAATCAACGTGAACGGCCGCAGCTTTACCGTGCCAAACAAACGTGACTTTACGGTTTGGGGCGGCGTGTATTTGGAGGGCGCGGGACTTTACAATACCTCCTACGAATCCAACGGATCGAATAACGTCAAAACGCTGAACTGCAAATCGAAACATCCGCTGACTCTGACGCCGATTACGCCGAACGCATCCTACCGCGAGGGGGACGGACGTTGTTACAAGCTACTGGCTGAACAACGGTTATTCCGACAACTATACGCCGTCCAATAACATTACGGTTCGGTTCCGCGTTTACAACGCATCCGGGACGCTGATTAAGACCGTAAGTAAAACGCAGGCGGTCGTACCCGGAAACGATAAGAACCTTGTATATTTCAAATGGTCGGTTCCGACCGGGCTGAATTACAAGAATGTGACGATCAAGGCGGACGTTGCGGAAGCCGGAATCTATTACAACCTTGTTTCCAAAGCCTATTCCACGATTCCGTATCTCAAATACACAACGCCGGACACGCAGTATGAGGAAAAGGCTCCGACGGGCTTTCGAGTTTCCTCCGAGACGACGGCGGTTTCGGAATTTGCTTCCTGGTGGGAATACCGGTATGAAGGCGGGAAGTATGTCAAAAAGACCTACGGCGTCGGCATCAATAATAGTGGAGTCAATTCCATCCAACCGAATTCCAGTCCGACCGGAAAGATTGAAAACGGAAAATGGACGATGAAGTCTGGGTACGGTTTCTCGGTTTCGGCGGCTGTCGGAACAAGCGATTTCCGCAGCTACCTTGCACCGGAAAGCTCCATGTATACCGGGGTGCAGTACGCCTATATCACCCTGCCCGAATATTCCTACGCTTTTGCTTCGGGCAAATGCCGCACGCTTGAAAAATCCGGCAGCAATTGGGTTTTGCCGGTCAACGGAAGGTACGGCCGCACACACTTTACTCCGCTGTGGTTCCCGGACGGCGATTATACGCCGGTCATTACGCAAAGCGATATGTGGACGCCTTCCGGCATGATTAAGGCGGGACGCACCACCAATACGATTGTCATAAAGGATTCCGCTTACGATGATTGGTATGAGGGGCGCAGATGATGAAAATAGTTATTACGGTTGCTCTGATTGGGTTTCTCGTTTTCGGATTCGTGTTCCTCAGAGTGAGAAAGAAGAAATAACGGGGGGGACGGTCGGCGTCGAAAGGCGCCGCCCGTTTCAATGGAGGTCAAAATGGAACAGGAAAAAAGAAAGTTCGGAGATTATACCGTTCTTTCAACCTTTCGCATCGGAGAATATGAGATCGGACTGTGCGAAAACCGAAGCGCGGCGAAAGACGAAGTGTTTCTCTGCGGATTTATCGAAAGCAACGGCGTCATGGAGCGAATGACGGATTGTATGGTGAGCGACAGCTTTGCCGACATCGCCGCAGTTTTCGGGAAAAGGATTGCCGAGAAAGCCGAGGGATTTCAAAAGGAGCTGGATCATATCCGGGAAAACGTGGGCGACGACGCCGAGTTGACGGCAATGGACTGCGCTCCGGTTCCTTATGAAGAAAGTCTTGAGGGAAAGGTGATCGTACTGCGCGGCGATATTCTACGACCGGAATACAAGCGGGCTTCCAATCAACTGCTGCTCTGCACGGGCGGTTCCGGTGCAAGACCGAATCCGTATGGGCGTACCTGCTACGCGGTACGACTTTATGACGCGGCGCAGACGCAATGCTACCGTCAGGATGTTCTCGGCGCAATACCGGAGGAAAAATTGCCTGTATGGGCAAGGAACGGACTGGAAGCGATCCGGCAGCAGAGTACGGACATTCACCGAAAGAAAGATGAGAGAGGTGAACGCTGATGACCGAGTATGAAAGACGGTCTATGATTGAGGTCGAGGACAAGTATGCTTTTCAGCAGAGTTCGCAGATTGCCGGGCAGACAGGTCTGATCGGTTATCTTCGTGCCGATATGGGTACGGATGGCAAAGCCTTTTACAGCACATGGAACGGCTGGAGAGACGACCTTAAAACAGATGCGTTTAAGCAGGAGCTTGATGATATTATCAACGATCTCCGGGAGGAAGGAGACATTCTTCACGACCGTGCGGCGCTTGAAAAATATTGCCATGCTACCCCGCAAAGCAGGATGACCACAGACAGCGAGTATTACGGCGTCCGTGTCGATACGGAGAAGTACGCATATCTTCTGCGTCTGAATCCGAATGCAGGAGATTACAATCTGTACTGCTACTGTTACCGCCGCGACTGGCTTGACGATCATATCAAGCAGGCGGAGCGCGGCATCCGGTTTATTACGCCGGACTATGCAGAAAAGTTCAGAATCCCCGACGGCGATACCGTTCAAATCACCTGGCAGGACGGCGAAAAGGTTGAGCGTGTTTGCCGGTATATTGACGATTATCACCTTGCTGTGGGAGACAACATCTTTCATATCTGCGAATTTGCCGAACGCATGGAGCAAAACGGCGGTACGGTCATCCCGCTTCGATCCTCTCTGCCGGAACGGTGCTACTCCGTTCACGGTGAAAGCCGGCATATCATTATCATCGAAAAAGGGGTAAAAGGATATTACGAGCCGGATATTCCGACAAAGAACCGCGAGGAAAGCCGCGAGATCGCAGATGAGTATAACAAAAAGCTCGGCGTATCCAAGGCGCAGGCCGCCGCTATGTATTGGGGATCGCTTTACGGCTTTGATACGCCGGGAGCCGACCCCAAGCAATATGACGCGGACGGGATTATGATGAAACCCGTCAGAAAGGACAGAGATGCACGATGATTGACAGGTGCGTATGCTGCGGAAAATATGTGCCGGAGGGCAGAATGGTCTGCCCTCTTTGTGTTGATCAATCCGAAAAGAAGGAGGACGAGTCTTATGGAAAAGACAGATCACATCGTTTGGTCGAATTACGACCTCGACTACAAGGATTGGCGAGACGATCTGGAAGAACAGTATCCCGACTTGACGGAAGACGAGCGCATTGACCTGATGTATAGCATCAACGGAGATTATCTTGACGACGAACGGTGTAATCTTGATATTCAACTTTCTCGCCCGATTCTTGTTATCGCGGATATTGGAAGGTGGAACGGACGTGTGATGGGCTATAAGGAAATCAAAAGCGCAAATATCAAGGACTGCCTGTATTCCGACACGGACTATGTCACTTGGTATGTCGATAAAAACGGAGATTTTCGTTGCAAGGCGATTCATCACGACGGAACGAACCATTATCTGTACCGTACCTATAAGGACGGTGTGAGCGAGCAGCAGATCGAAAATCTCAAATGGAAAATCTATGAGGGAAAAGCGACCCACGCGGATATAACCAGCGTTACCCGACGCCTTGGCGATGAGATCGGAAAGTTGTACGGATGGGAGTTTCCGCAAAGGCAGATGAGAGAGACGGTGGGTGCGAAATGAGTAGATGCGGTGTAGACATCAGAACGGAAAACTTCGAGATTGTGACAGTATTCGACCATCCGATGCTGTTCACCTGTCTGCGGTGCGACAGGGATACGCTTCCCAAAGGAATGTATCTGTGTGAGATCAGACACGATGATGATATGCAGGGTATCCCGTGCGAAATCGCTGAGCGAATCCTTGTCAATCATTGGGGTACGGTCATATCGAATAAGCCGGTCGAATTGACAGAACGACTCTCAAACGGGAAAAGATACCGACTTATCAACGAAGAAACGGATTGGAATTACGAGGGTGTTCTCAGCACCCTGCAGGAGTATATGCGGAAGTACCCACCGCAGAAAGAGAGAGGCTATGAAAGATAAGAAAACGGCAATTTGCGAGTATCTGCGTGAGTTTCACAGGGGCAGAGATAAGGCGGTTTACAGCCGTGAACTGCAATGTATCTTTTCCCTTGACGGACGGAATATCCGCCGTAAAATATCGCGGCTCAGGCAGGAGGGATACCCGATCTGCAGCGACGACAGCGGGTATTATTATGCAGACAGCCAGGCAGAAATCAACGCGACGGTGGGCAGGCTGAACGGCCTTGTCACGACTGTCTCCAACGCGCGGACGGGCTTGCTTTTCGCAAGTGCAAACCGCCCGATGGAAATTACGATAAAACTGAACTGAAAGAAGGAGGATAACGGTGCCAAGCAAATATAACCTGACGGTTGAAATGTCGGCGCAGACGGCAAAGAAAATCGCATCAAGCCCGTCAACGTATATGGCGTTTCTTGAAACTGCGGCCAACAACTGCAAGTACAGTTTTGAAGACCAACTCCTGATCTTTGCACAGAAGCCTACCGCTACTGCCTGCGCGGAAATCGAGGTTTGGAACCGGCTTGGCAGATGGGTCAACAAAGGGACAAAGGGCATTACGCTTCTTGTGGATCGGGATATTCCGTATAAGCTGCGCCACGTTTTTGACATTGCCGACACCAACAGCCGATACGGACACGAAGTCCGGCTATGGAAAATGGAGGACCGCTTTCAAGAGCAGGTCATTACCGCGCTGGAAAACAGCTTCGGTGAAATCGAAAACAAAAAAACCTTTGCGGATGCGGTCGTCGGCATTGCGGAAACGGTCGTTTGGGATAATTATACGGATTATCTTGACCAGCTTTCCCAGGTGCGTGAGGACAGTTTTCTGGAAGAACTTGATGAGGACAATCTGGCAAAGGAATTTCGGGACCTGCTGTGCGACAGCGTAGCGTTTCAAATCTTTACGCGGTGCGGATACGACGGATTCGACATTTACGATTTTGATGAATTTAACAACGTTGCGGATTTCAATACGCCGAAAACGCTGGCTGTTCTCGGCAGCGCTTCGAGCGATATATCCGAAATGGTGCTGCGCGAGATCGAAGCAACGGTCCGAAGCGCCGCGCGGGACGACCGCGCCAATCGCACATTTGCGGAAAAACAAAAAACGCCGGATAATATAAGCAGACAAAACAACACCGAAAGGAGCAAAGAAGATGGAACTGACTTACAGACCGGAGGGAGATTATCTTCTTCCCAACCTCGACGCGCCGGAAGCCCTGAAGATCGGGAAATATGGAATGCTGCGGCACCGGTATCTGCGCGAACACAAGAAAGCGATGCTCATTGGGATGCTGCTGTCGGGCGAACTGAACGGTCATCTGGAGCAGATCGACCGGGAAGCGAAGGAAATGGTGGAGAGACTGATCCGGCAGATGGCGAAGGAGCAGGGCGTGAACGAACAGATGAAGGCGACCGATCAGATGAAATGGGTCGGGATGATGAACTCGCTGAAAGCGTCGGCGGAGGAAATCGTACTGAAGGAACTCGTTTACAGCTAAGCGGTCACGACTTCGACGCGCGAAACGAACTGCCTTACTATTACGCGCCGGACGAGAAAAACGAACTGCTGAGAAACTGTCTTGCATTGAAAGATCACAGAAAAGAAATCGCCGCGTTTTTCGAGGCCCATGAGGACCGGGAAGAACGCGGTAATTTTATGAAAGGCTTTTTTGACAACACCTATGTGGAACACATCCTCGCAAACGGCGAACGTGTCGGCTACCGCGCTTATGACGATCTGCTCACTATTTGGCACGGCAGCTATCTTTCCCGTGACAAGGAGGATTTTCTGCCGTGGTGGAGGGTTGTTTCTGCGATTGAAGGGCAGCTTCTGATGGACGTTTGGCTGTCCCCCCGACGAAAAAGACCTGATTTCCGTAGACGGACAGCTTCGTTTGATTGACGACCGGGCGGAAGAAAAGAAAAACGAATTTGTCGTTCCGCAGGCGGCGATAGATCATGTTCTCACAGGAGGAAGCAGTTACAGCGAGGGAAAACTGCGGATTTATGAGCAGTTTCAAAAGCAGGAAACCACCGATAAAAATATAGCGTTTCTGAAAAGTGAATACGGTATCGGAGGCAGCTCTGACGCTATACCCGAAAGCGGATACAGCGAGGACCACGACGGCAAAGGGATTACGATTCATAAAGGCTATAAAAGTTCGCCGGACTATATTGGGGTCACGCTGACATGGAACACGGTTGCAAAGCGAATCGCTGAGTTGATCGCTGCGGACAGGTATTTGAACGCAAAAGAAAAAGAACGGTATCCGCAATATTTGCGGGAAAAAGAAGCGCAGCAGAAACGGGCGGAGATTGCCGAGAAATTTGAATCTGTTATTCAGGATTACAAAGATTTCATCGAACAGACCAAAGAAACGGATGTAACGACTGACAGATGGTATCTTGTGTCCTGCGGCAGTGCATTTACCGTGGGCGATAAAAAGATGTACGCTCGTACCGGCGAGGGCGATTTTATTCTGCCTATGATGCGCGACGCTATGAACGCGATCATCAAGGCGGACACACATCTTACCGAGCGATGCCGTGAGGTGCTTTCAGATCTTGACGGCGATATTGCAAAACCGTTTGAACCAACCTATGACGAACTGAATCCTCCGCCGGAGCCGGAAAAGGAGTATCGCTTTTCTCTCGGAGATTCGGTATATATCGGCACAAAAGAGTACGATATTTTAGGACTGGAAGATCCCGTCGTTCTGTATGCCCCGTCGTTCCCGATCCTCACGCATGAAATGCCGAAGGCGGAATTTGAGCAAAAAATCAAGGAAAATCCGCTGAACGACAAGTATCTGCAAGTGGTAGAGCTACAGAAAGAAATCTCAACAACCGAAGATATTCCCGACACCGAGGATTATGTTTTTATTGATCCGGAACACGAAGAAATCGCGTGGATTTATTTCAATCCTGATGCAAACAGCGGCGATCAGTATGTCGTTAATACTATGTCCTTTGACCACTTTATTCACTTGGTGGATTCTTATCCATTTGAAACGGGAGAAGTGGATTTTGAAGATCAACTTGAGGAGCTTGTCAACGCACTCGACTCAGGGGCAGCACAGCGTTTAGCAGATGTCAATACGCCGCATTTTCTTGAGGTACAGGAGCTATATCACGATAATCCCGATTATATCGGTCTGTCGAAAGAAAACATTCACAGGATATACGATCAAATCAATTCTATCCGTGCAGACAAACAGGCAGAACAAGAAATCAATGCGTATGAAGCGGAGTTCGGCGCAGACGGAACGAGAATATTCCATGATGTAGAAAAACTCCCGGTATATGACCGTGCAACGGAAATCCTTTACGGTGTTCTCCACGCTCTGAAAATGGACGACGTGGGGCTTGATTTTGAGGGCGAGGATATTCTTGCCTTTGACGATGAAGGCAACCGATGGAAAGGCAAAGAGTTTTTCCGCTTTCTCATTGACGAGTGCTTCGTCTTTGAAGACGATGGCAGCGTAGTCGGCATTGATAACGAACTTCTTGCGGACTTCACTATGCTCGCTTCCCACAACGACGTTCTCCTTATAGACAATCGGCTCAAGGAACCGTGGCGCGAGTATATGCAGACAAAGTTTGAGAACTCAGGCGCTATCGTTCTGTATAGGATCGGAGATTTTTTTGAGGTCATGGGCGACGACGCGGAAAAGATTGCACAGACGCTTGATCTCCATTTGACGAGTCGGGACGTTGGTCTTGGCCGCCGCGTTCCTATGTGCGGTATGCCGGAGAATCGGCTTGACGCCTATATGGGTATGCTGCATGACAGAGGTTATGATGTCGTTCTTTATGAGGACGGCAAGGGAAGACGGGTGAACAAGCCCCCGCTGACTTTATCACAGGAAACTATGCCCGTTGCCCGTATCGACTACCTGGCTGATGACGGTCATATTGAAATGAGTATCGACTATACCGACGAGGGCAGCTTCTTACGCGATCTTTTCGAGGAAAATAAAGCCGGAACCAAAATGACCATAGTTCTTTACAGAGACGAAAACGGACACATCGTACCGGACAACTTTGCATCGGAACTGAAACCGCCTTCTCCTACGGTGAATATTGAGGATTCCCCGTTTATAAAAGGCAACCGGGAAGCGGAACTTGACTGGGCAAAACGGCTTATCAACGAATACTGCCAAATGGAATTTTCCCAGGATGCGGATTATTCCGACCTCACTTCGGTAGATCTTGCTTTCACGACTGTCGGTGACGCCGATATTTCCGCACAGGTCAATGTCAATCTTGAAGATTTTTCCGTTGACCGCTATTTGGGCGACGTCCTTGTGGAACGGCGGAAATATGACAGTATGCGCGAACTGTGCGACGCGCTTGAAGACCTTGATTTCGGAGAGCTGACCGACTTTACCGACGAGCAGATTGAACAGGCTGAAAAGAGCATATCTGACCGCAGAACGGACGAAATGCTGAAACAGGCGGAACAGATCGCTGCGGCGGCGGACGTGGGAACGGATGAGCGTTTCCATGTCATCGAATTGGATCGCGGCTCTAAAATTGCCTACGGTATTTGGGACGATATAACAGAAACGTATTATGTGGACGAGGCCGGCGTTACCGAGGAATTTGACAGCAAATGGCAGGCGGAAGCCTACTGCAAGGAAGTCCAAAAACGGGTATCCGAGCGCGAAGCGAAAGAGTGGTTGGACGTTGAGCGAAGCAAAAACGAAGCCGCGCCGGAAAGCGCGGTCGAACTCACCCCACCGCCGCAAAAGGCCAGACGGGATCTCACGCCGCATATCCTCTATCCGGAAATCAAGTCGGATTACAGAACAAATTTCAAAATTGATAAAGATGATATCGGTGTCGGCACTCCTCTTGAACGCTTCCGTCACAATATTATGGCGATCCAGCTTCTTCATAAGCTGGAGGACGAACACCGGCTTGCCGATACCAACGAGCAGCGTATCCTTGCGGAATATGTCGGTTGGGGCGGCCTTACGGATTTTTTCAAGGAGGATCATCCCCATTACGATGAACTCCGAGCCGTATTGACCGATGACGAACTTGCGTCCGCCCGTGCGTCTACCTTGACGGCGTTCTACACGCCGCCCGTTGTGATAAAAAGCATTTATCGGGCGCTGGAAAACATGGGCTTCAAGAACGGGAACATTTTGGAGCCGTCGTGCGGCGTTGGAAATTTTATGGGTCTTTTGCCCGAAAGCATGGGCGAATCCAAAATTTACGGCGTGGAGCTTGACAATATATCCGGCAGGATCGCGCAGCAGCTTTATCAGAAAAACAATATCGCGGTACAGGGCTTCGAGGACACGGAACTCCCGGACAGCTTTTTTGATGCGGCGGTCGGCAACGTGCCGTTCGAAACATTCAAGGTGCCGGATAAAAAATACGACAAGTATAACTTTTTGATACACGACTACTTTTTTGCCCGCACTTTGGATAAGGTGCGGCCGGGCGGCGTGATCGCGTTCATCACTTCGCACGGGACGATGGATAAGGAAAACCCCGCCGTGAGGAAATATATCGCCCAGCGCGCCGATCTGCTCGGCGCGATTCGTCTGCCAAACGATACCTTTAAGGACGCGGCAGGCACGGAGGTTACCGCCGACGTCCTCTTTTTACAGAAGCGGGACAGGCTAATCGACCTGGAACCGGATTGGGTACACCTGAATACCGACGAGAACGGTATCACGATGAATCAGTATTTTATCGACAATCCGGATATGATCGTCGGTGAGATGAAGATGGTCAGCGGCCCGCACGGGGATGAGCCGACCTGTGAGCCGTATGAAGATCAAACGCTGGCGGAGGGATTGAACGAAGCCATACAGAACATTCATGCTCAGATAACCGAGTATGAATACGACGATCTGATAGACGAAGGCGAGGATAAGAGTATTCCCGCCGATCCGAGCGTCAGAAACTTCTCCTACACGGTCGCTGACGGACAGATTTATTACCGTGAAAACAGCCGCATGAACCCGATCGAAGCGTCCGTTACGGCGGAGAACCGTATCAAAAGTATGATTAAAATACGGGACTGCGTCAGAGAACTGATTGAGTATCAGACGGAAGACGTTTCGGATGACTTGATTCGGGCAAAACAAACGGAACTGAACGAACTCTATGACGCTTTCAGCAAAAAGTACGGACTGATCAACTCCCGCGCCAACAGCTCCGCGTTCAGCGCGGACAGCGCCTATTTTCTCCTGTGTTCCCTCGAAGTTTTAGACGACGAGGGATCGTTTGTGCGTAAGGCGGATATGTTCTCCAAACGCACGATCCGGCAAAAGGTCGCCGTAACGAGCGTGGATACCGCATCGGAGGCGCTTGCGTTATCACTGGCTGAGAAAACAACGGTAGATATGCCGTATATGTGCGAGTTGACCGGGAAAACGGAAGAAGAAATCGCGGAAGAACTGCACGGCGTTATCTTTCTGAATCCCCAGCATTTGAACGATGATGATTGGCTTCACCCGAAGTATCTGCCGGCAGACGAATATCTTTCCGGCAATATCCGCAAAAAGTTAGAGCTTGCAAAACGCAGCGCAGAACTCTATCCCGAAGACTATACCGTCAACGTGCAGGCGCTCGAACGGGTCATGCCAAAGGATCTGTCGGCAAGTGAAATATCTGTTCGGCTCGGTTCCACATGGTTACCCGTGGAGGACGTCAACGCCTTTATATGGGAACTGTTCGGCACTCCCTTTTGGCAGCGCAGGAATATCTGCGCGCATTTTGCCGATTATACGGGCGAGTGGAATATTGAAGGAAAATCCTACGACAGAGGCAACGTCAAGGTGTATAACACCTATGGTACAAGCAGAAAAAACGGCTATCAGATTCTTGAAGAAACGCTGAACCTGCGTGACGTTCGCATTTTCGACTATCAGGAGGACGCGGACGGAAAACGGACCGCCGTACTGAATAAGAAGGAAACCGCCATCGCGCAGGGCAAGCAGCAGCTTATCAAGGAAGCGTTTAACGAATGGATATGGAAAGATCCGGAGCGTCGAGGCCGGCTGACAAAGCTGTATAACGAAAAATTCAACAGCACCAGCCCACGCGAGTACGACGGCAGTCACCTAAACTTCGTCGGAATGAATCCGGAAATCCAGCTTCGGCTGCATCAGGTCAATGCCATCGCGCACATTCTCTACGGCGGGAACACCTTGCTTGCCCACGTTGTGGGCGCAGGCAAAACCTATGAGATGGTGGCCGCCGCGCAGGAGAGCAAACGGCTCGGACTTTGCCGGAAAAGCCTTTTTGTGGTTCCGAACCACCTGACCGAACAATGGGCTGCGGAGTATTTGCAGCTCTACCCGTCTGCCAATATCCTCGTGGCAACCAAAAAAGGACTTTGAAACCAAGAACCGCAAGAAGTTCTGCGGCAGGGTTGCAACCGGCGACTATGATGCGGTTATCATCGGACACAGCCAGCTTGAAAAAATCCCCATGTCGTTGGAACGACAGATTACCATGCTTCAGGATCAGGAAACCGAAATCCTGCGGGGAATCGACGAGTTGAAACGGAACCGCGGCGAACAGTTTTCCATCAAGCAAATGGAGCGCGCAAGGAAAAGCATCCGGCAGAAGTTAGACAAGCTCAACGACCAAAGCCGCAAGGACGATGTTGTGACCTTTGAGGAGCTGGGCATTGACCGCCTGTTCATCGACGA